>NZ_SFBY01000464.1:0-17825 GCF_007095505.1 Microcystis sp. M_QC_C_20170808_M3Col | reverse complement strand
GGGATAGAGAGGTGCGTAGTTCACCCAAGGAGAATCAATCTCTCGAAGTAAAAGTGAAGGGAATTTCTGAAATGGAATTCAGTCTGTCTATATTTGACTATACTTTTACTAACTATTAGAAGACAAAACAGGATAGACTTTTCTCTAGTCCGATCGATTTTGGGGACCATGAAGGATTTATTAGCGATTTTTAGCAAGGAATTAAGCTCTTGGTTTCGGCGCTGTTGGTTGGCGGTACTATTAACCGGCAGGGTTTTTTACTTCCTATTCACGCGCCAACCCGATTGGCGCGTCACCCAAGAACAAATGGTAGCAGCCGGGCCCGCCTCGCTGATCATCGCCATGATCACGGCTGCGGTGATCGGGATGATCTTTACGATCCAGGTGGCGCGGGAGTTCCAAGCTTTGGGGGCCAGCAGTATGGTGGGGGGAATTTTGGCCCTTGCTCTCGGTCGGGAACTCTGTCCGATTATGATGGCGATCGTGGTAGCCGGTCGGGTAGGATCGGCTTTTGCGGCGGAAATCGGTACCATGAAGGTGACAGAGCAGATCGACGCACTCTATATGCTCAAAACCGATCCCGTGGAATATCTGGTGCTGCCCCGTTTAATTGCCTGTTGTCTTATGGTTCCCGCTTTGAGTGTTATGGCGTTGCTGATCGGTTTAGGTAGCGGTTTGCTGGTCGGCCAAAGTTTATACGGGATTGCTAATTCAGTTTTTCTCGACTCGGTTCACGGTTTCCTGGGTGTGGGAGATGTACTGAGTGGACCGGTTAAAGGGGTGGTTTTTGGGGCTTTAATCGCGATTATCGGCTGTAATTGGGGTTTAACGACCGATGGCGGTGCTAAAGGAGTCGGCCAAGCTACTACCGCGGCCGTAGTCACTATGCTCTTAGCGATTTTTGTATCTAATCTGCTGATGACTTGGATCTTGTTCCAAGGATCTGGCAATAGTTCGGTTTTATTTGGACAGTAATTTCAGTTAAAAACGCTCATTCTACACCCTACACCCCACACCCTACACCCTGCCCCTAGGAAAAACTTTTTCAGCAGACCCTAAATTAGTCTAGGTCGATAAGGGGACGCCGGAACTGCGGCACTCAGAACAGTCCGGGTTATCTGCTTTTTTAGCTAACTTAACAATACCCAGTTCACCAAAACTACCCCTGCACCACCTGTTTAAGGGTGGTAAAGGTTTCTAGGTTGATTAACCCCCGGCGCTGGCCTTTTTGGTTGGAAATGCCCAAAAATACCGATTCTCCCTGTTTGGGATTGCGATCGAATCGGGGTGAAGAATTGATATAAACTAAAGCACTATCGGACTCCATGGCGAATTGACGACTTTCTCGATAGGATTCGGTGACAATACAATCGGCATGACCGCTACTATACTTATTAATCCAAGCGATCGCATCAGTTAGGGTATCCACTAACCTAAAGGCCAGGGTTTTTTCTAAATAGGGTCTTTGCCAATCATTATCGGTAGCAATGGTTAAATGTTCCGGAAAATCCGCCGCTAATCGGGTATCTCCCCGCAATTTAAAGCCTTTTTCCTGCAAACTTTTAAACAAACGACTTAAAGTCGAAGAATTCTGATGGGGACTAATTAAAACTTTTTCGATCGCATTAACCGGATCGGGTATGCTGCCATGACTATCGATAATTACCTGACGAGCTAACTCCAAATCGCCACTAGGAGACCAATACAAATAACAGTTTCCCATGGCCGCACGCAAAACGGGAACCGTGGCCAATTGACTCACCTGACCGATTAAACTAGGGCGACCGTAGGGAATAATCAAATTAACATAATTTTCCTGCGTCACCAACTCCTCTAGGGAGGGACTAGAATCACAGGGTAAACCACTCACACAATCCACCGGTAAACCCACATCTTCCAATGCTTCTTGGATAATTTCCGTAATCACTCCATCGGAATGACTAGAGGCATTGGAACCGCGAATAATCAAACTATTGCCACTTTTTAGGGAAAATCCCGCCGCTACCATCGCTAATTCGGGAAAACCTTCATAGACTAAGGCAATCACTCCTAAAGGCATCCTTTGGCAATAGGTTTGGGACGGATTAAGTTGATAGGCCGCGTTAATTACCTGTTGCAGCGGATCCGATGCTTCCGCTAGTTGTTGCAATACCTCCACCGTCGTCTCTAAACGTTCGGGAGTTAACCGTAACCAGCGAATCATTTGTTCTGAGACGGCCATCTCTCGACTGACCTCTAAATCGAGGGTATTGGCTTCTAAAATGCGATCAAAGCCAGTTTTAATGCCATTAGCGATCGCGATTACCCCGCGATTTCTTTCGTTGCCATTGAATTGACCTAGAGCCAGAAAAGCATTGTATGCTTGCTTAAAGATCGTCGGGGGGGTTTTGGGGGAACTTTCGATCATAGATTCTTGTCTAGCGTCGATAGGCTAACCAAAAGATGAATGCGGGCAAAATAACTAATAGCATAACTAGAATTGCCCCAAAAATCACGCTTACCCCCGGCGGTGATTTCAAGATTAACGGTAGCCAGACGATCGATAATAACAGAATTATCCCCATCATCAGGGGCAAGACTCCTTCCCCAAGGCGCTGATTCATACTCACCCAACGAAATCCCGTCCAGCGCCAAGTGCGTTTATAGGGATAGTGGGGGGCTAATTGTTCGATAATTTGGCCGTTTTCCTGTAGCACAAATATCTGTTGACAGCGATCGCATCCAAAGGCATCGGTCAATAAAATCGGGCATAATGTCCCTTTCCGACGACAGGGACAAGGATAGTCTTGGTGTTGGTCGATTTTGGTATATTTATGCGGTCGCACAAGCTAAATTTTTGTTTATAAACGGTTGTTTTTAGTCGCTCGTGGTCAATGGCTAAGGTATTCAACGGTTGCCCAAAATCCTCAACCCTATTGCTCACGGGTAATTCCCATCTTAAGGGATATCCCTAAATTATTCATCCTGACCTTAAGGTATATTTCAAGATTTTTTCAAGCGGGCAACGCGATTCGAACGCGCGACATTCACCTTGGCAAGGTGACGCTCTACCACTGAGCTATGCCCGCAAGCCTTTTTTTTACACTTCTATAAGTGTGCCAAATCTCAGACCATTTGTCAAGTAGTTTGGATCATTTTTTTACAATGATTCATCTTCTGGCAAATCCCCCAAACCTGTAATAGCTTCGAGAACCACTTCTATCTTAGCCTGTAGTCGGTTGAACTGATGTTCCAAGCGATCAAAGCGCTTGTCAATGGCGGCGAATTTTTCATCCACTGCGGCGAATTTTTCATCCACTGCGGCGAATTTTTCATCGATATGGCGTTCCATAGCCTCAAAAGCTGCTGTAATCCGTCCCTCTGGTTCTAAATCCAATTCCAGAGTCTTGATTCTCTCGACAGCGTTGACTAATTGCCGTCTCAGTTGGTTAATATATTTGTTCTGTTCAGCTTCGCTCATCAGTGGAACTCCTGGGGAGTGGGGACACCTAAAACCCTAAATTCTCGGAGAATTTTGTTAGCCTTCTATCAGTGCCTGTTGGGGATTATTTTCCAATAATTCTAGGGGTTTATTTTCATCCCGGGGGCGCAATTGACGCATGAGACTAGCCATTTCTAGGGCAGATAGGCCATAATTCCAGCCCAAATTACTTTTAATACCGGCCCGTTCGAGGGCCTGTTGTAGGGTATCAGTGGTGAGAATACCAAAGACAACGGGAACACCTGTCTGAAAAGCGGCCGCGGCGATACCCTTTGCGGCCTCGGCGGCAACGTAATCAAAATGGGGCGTTTGGCCGCGAATAATTGCCCCTAGACAAATAACGGCATCGTAACGGTGAGAAAGGGCGACTTGACGGGCTACCATTGGCACTTCAAAGCTACCGGGTACCCAGATATAATCCACTTGAGTGCCATCGGGATTGACATCAACCCCGTGACGCTTGAGACAGTCTTGACAGCCTGATAACAGTTTATCAGTGACGAGATCGTTAAAACGACCAATCACGATCGCAAAGCGCCAAGAGGATATATCCTCGGTAAAATTTCCCTCAAAAACAGTCATAGGTAGAAGGGGTTAGGGGATGGGGGATGGGGGAGTGGGGAGTGGGGGAGTGGGGAGAATAAATAAAAATAGTCTCCCGACTCCTGATCAAGACTAAATCACTAAAAAGTTTAAAATAGCGACGGCAACGACTAAAATCGCCCAAATTGCCGAACCCACATAGAGAAGGGGTTTCGATTGGTTCCAGTTTTGGGGGGAAGCATAGGCAACGGGGACACCAATCACCATCAGCAAGGAAAATAAAACTAGGGCAATGAGAAAAAATTGAAAAACAATAGACATGATTGGGTTCTCCTAAAGCAGTTGATGTTTATTTAGATAATTCTCCCAGATTTGATACTTGTATGGAAGAGCCTCGCTTCCACTCAACTTAACCGGACGACCCTTCCTCTAGCTCCTCCCTGAATCAGGGGTTAGGGGAGATATCCCCGTCAGACCGAATCCACGAGCATTTTAATTTTACTGCCACTGACTACCCAGTCGCAGCGGGTCTTCAAATTTTTTTGATGTCTCCATCCTTGTCAAAAGCAGGATTGTAAGGGTTAGGTGGGGGAAGTGACTCTCTGTGATCCCTTGCTCAGATTACCGTGTTTTTGCGTTTTCGCCAAACCTAGCCTAGAAAGGTCTCCAGACTGCTGAACCGCTAAAAACTAATGGTCGAGGCCTAGGTCAAGCCCCCCAAACGGATGCCAGCGCCAAAAATGACGAACAATACTGCTAGAGTGGTGACAGCGACTATGTGCAGGGTGAGGAAATTTAAGTTTTCCTCGCTCAGTTTGGGAATGAGAAAAAAGCGGGAATGAAGGGCTAAGATGAGAGTTAATAGCAGTAAAGCTAACTTAATGCCTATATAAACCGATAAAAAACTATCAAATAACCAAAAATTACGAAAACCGGGCAAATAAATCCAAGTCAGTCCTAAGCCCGTCATTACCTGCAACAATAAAGCAGATAACCCAAAACCCTCAAAATATTGCTCAAATTGACGAATTCGGTCTGGTTCTCGGTTTTTGAGGGCCTGGGGTAGAACGGTGACTGCCAGCAATAAATGTCCACCGGCCCAGACGGTCGCCCCTAGGCTGTGGAGAATTACTAAAATTTTGAACAACATGGGTTTCTCTTGGTCATGATTTGCTAACTTATAGTCCTTGGCTCGGCTATTTCCGAGTATTCAGTAACAATAGATACAGAAAAAATCCTGATATCTTCTCCTTACTAAAAAATATGGATTTAATTTTATGTCATCAAACGGCGGATTTTGACGCTTTGGGGGCAGCGGTGGGTTTATCGTTGCTGAAAGCGGGTAGTCGCATTTTGTTAACGGGGGGAGCGCACCCGACGGTGAGGGAATTTTTGGCCCTGCATCGGGATGAATTCGCTTTAATTGAACTGCGTAGTGTCAATCCGGCCTGTATTCGCTCTTTAATTATCGTTGATAATCAGTGGCGGGAGCGTCTGGGAAAAGCTTCCCAGTGGCTCGATTTAGGGCATTTACAGGCGATCGAATTGTATGATCATCATTTGGATAGTGAAAGCGATATTCATGCCTCTAGCGTCCATTTAGAAGCAGTGGGAGCCACCACGACTTTAATTGTAGAAGCTTTACAAAAAGCCGACATTAAACCAAACTCGATGGAAGCGACGGTAATGGCACTCGGTATTCACGTTGACACGGGTTCCCTGACTTTTGCCGGTAGTACCCCCAGGGATGCCTATGCTTTGGCTTGGTTAATGACCTGTGCTGCTAACATTAAAACGATCGCCCAATACTGTCAACCGAGTTTTTCCCCGCGCTTACAGGAGTTATTTAGCCTTGGTTGGGAAAATCTAGAGATTAAAACGATCCATGACCGTAAAATCGCCCACGTTCTCCTCCATACTGCCGATTTTATCCCAGGTTTGTCTAGTGTGGCCGAGCGCCTACTGGAATTATCCGATAGTGATGCGCTCCTTTTCGGCCATAGTTATAGTAAAGACGAGGAAGATAAGTCCCGACAGCGTTTAACTGTGATTGGTCGCTCTAGAATCGATGGGGTGAATCTATATCGGCTTTTTTCCCCCTATAACGGCGGTGGTCATGCTCAGGCCGCTTCGGTGAGTTTTCGCGATGTTCAGCCAGTTCAACAGTTAAACCAACTGCTAGGGGACTTAATTGCCCAAATTCCACCTTCTCCTACTGCTAGGGACTTAATGTCTTCTCCGGTGCGAACAATTCGTCCCGATACTTCCATATCTCAAGCCGAGCGCATCCTTTTCCGTTACGGCCATTCGGGGTTATCGGTGGTAGATGAGCAGGATCGCTTAGTTGGGGTGATTTCTCGTCGTGACCTCGATTTAGCTCTGCATCACGGCTTTTCTCGCTCTCCTGTGAAGGGATACATGACTTGTAATCCGAAAACTATTACCCCCGACACTTCCCTTCAGGAAATCGAGTCGCTGATGGTAACGTACGATTTGGGGCGTTTACCTGTACTAGAAAACGGGCAGTTAGTCGGTATCGTCACTCGTACAGATGTATTAAGACAGATTCATCAAAATGAGCGGGTGCGTTTTGAAGGGTTTGCTTTGGTTTCCTGTCTTTTACCGGCGATTAAAGAGCGTTTAGAGCCGATTTTATGGTCATTCCTGCAAGCTGCCGCCACTGCCGCTCAAAAACGCGGTTGGCATCTCTATCTGGTTGGGGGTGCGGTGCGCGATTTATTGTTAGCGGCAGAAAGGGATACTTTATTGTTACAGGATATCGATTTAGTGGTGGATGGCTGCCATCGCGCCGCCGATGTGGGTGCGGGGGTGGAATTGGCTAATTGTTTACAGGAAATTTATCCGGAGGCCCGGTTATCGATTCACGGGGAATTTCAGACGGCGGCTTTGTTATGGCACAAAGATGAGCGTTTTGGCTCGTTATGGGTGGATATCGCCACGGCACGCACGGAATTCTATCCCTATCCTGCCAGCAATCCCCAAGTGGAGGCTAGTTCGATTCGACAGGATTTGTATAGAAGGGATTTTACGATTAATGCTCTGGCAATTCGCCTAACTTCGCCGAAAGAGGGGGAATTACTCGACTTTTTTGGCGGTATGTTGGATTTACGCGCCCAACAAATCCGGGTTTTACACGCTAATAGTTTTATCGAGGATCCGACGCGCATCTATCGAGCGGTGCGTTTTGCCACTCGGTTAAGATTTGTTATTGAACCCTTGACAGAAGGCTACATTAGGTATGCGATCGAAAGTGGAGTTTATGATCGCTCACGACAACAAAATCAGAATGCACCGGCTTTACAGTCCCGTTTAAAAGCGGAGTTGAATTATATTTTAGAGGCGGATTACTGGGAAAGTGCCTTAGAAAAGTTGGCCGATTTGGGGGCTTTGCACTGTTTACACGGGGATTTAAGTTTAAATCGGGCTTTATGGCGACAATTGCGCTGTCTCAGTTGTTGGTTAGATTGTTTAAGTCTGGAATTGCCGGTGAATGCTTGGTTAATGCGGTTGGAATTATTAATCGCTTCTCTGGCTATGGGGGAAAGAATAGCGATCGCTAATAATTTACAATTGCCCAAAGATAGTGGGGAGCGTTTACAAAAACTAGAAGTTATGGAAAGGGAGATTAGCAATAATTTTGCTTATGATCGACCCGTTAGTCAAATTGTCAGCTTTTTCAACGGTTATCAGGTTCCTAGTTTGTTACTGGTGGCGGTGAGGAGTGAGACTAGGATGCGGGCTTTAATCTGGCAATATTTAACTAAATGGTCGCAGATCGAGGCTCCTATCGACGGCAATGACCTAAAAGCTTTGGGTTATCAACCAGGCCCCCAGTTTAAATCGTTACTTGCGGCAGTGTTGGGGGCGACTTTAGATGGAATAGTCAGCAATAAAAGCGAGGCTATGGCTTTTATTGCTAGATTAACTAAGTCAGCAGATTAGGTATCGGCTGCCCCTTCATTTTCCGAAGATTGTCTTTGATCGCTGGAATAACCGCCTCTACCTCCTCTGGTGGTGGTACGATTAGAGGCAGCCCGGAATTGACGAGCGTAGGCGCGGTTGCGTTCAGCTTTTTCTTTTTTCAAATTACGACGTTTAGCCACAAGAATCTCCTTGGGATAATAGATAGACAAGCGGGGAAACGAGCGCTCGCCTCCCCTATTGACATTGACACTCTCCACCCTAAAAGTGCGGAGATTCTTGGGCTGAATCCTGCCTCCACTAGCAACGCTAATTTTGGTCTTACAGTTTCATGTCTAGTCCGACTACACCTATAAGGCAAGCACTCTTATGGACTACTCCCCAAGCGTAAATTTCTGTGTGTCCCACAGTATTTAATTGTTTTGCGTTCTTACAGTTTGGACTTAATTGAACACCATTGACTGTTAGAAATTTTGAGATCACGGAGTAGGACGTTTAACCTATTTCCTCACGTTCTCACGCTCGGAACCACCCACAAACATCCTACCACAAAGCCGTCCTAAAAGGACGGGGTTTTCAACCCAAATTTCCGATAACCTAGAATGGTTACGATTGGGGATTAGTAGCGACGATCTTGGCTGCGATCACCGCCAGAAAAGGAAGATTTGGGTTCTCTTTCGCGAGCTTGATTGACTTTTAATTCTCGTCCCATCCATTGAGCGCCGTCAAGAGCGGCAATAGCCTTCGCTTCTTGCTCTGGGGTTTCCATTTCCACGAAAGCGAACCCGCGTTTTCTTTTCGTTTCCCGATCCATGGGGAGGTGAACGCGCTTGATTTTACCATATTCGGTAAAAACTTCCGCTACATCCTCTTGGTCAACCTCGAAAGGGAGATTACCAACATAAATTGACATAAAACCTATCCTTGCACAGATAAAAACAACAGATTTGTAGAGAACCAAGATTTCGGGAACTAGCTGAACCAATACTAAACAGAAATGCTTTGACCATTAATACTGACAACGAGCCGCAGTGCCGACTTTTATTCTCGATCTCCATCCTAGCACATAGCTATTAGCTTTGATTGATTCTGCCTCTCTCGCCACGGGAGCAGATAAACTAGACTAGAATGCTGCCCCATAAAATGCCCTAATTATGAGTTTATCCCCCCATCCGATCGAAACTGCCCTAAAAACCCTGGCAGCGAAAGCGGAAAATTCCATCGAACAAACAACAAACCTAGAAGACTTAGAACAGCTAAGGGTGAATTATCTCGGTAAGAAAGGAGAATTATCGCAGATTTTACGGGAAATGGGCAAATTAACCCCCGAAGAGAGACCGCGCCTCGGTGCGATCGCTAATCAGGTAAAAGAATTAGTGCAATCGTTGCTGGAATCTCAGCGAGAAAGTCTAAATAATGCCCAAATTCAGGCGAAATTAGCGGCGGAAACCCTCGATGTCACCCTACCTGCTCTTAGCCGTCCTTTAGGGCGAATTCACCCCTTAAATAGCACAGTTGATCGCATGATCGATATTTTCGTCGGTCTGGGTTACAGCATCGCCACTGGGCCGCAGGTAGAAACCGATTATTATAATTTTGAGGCTTTAAATATCCCTGCTGACCATCCGGCCCGGGATATGCAGGATACTTTTTTCTTGAGTGATGGTCGTTTATTGCGGACCCATACCTCCCCGGTGCAGATTCGCTACATGGAAAGTCACGAACCCCCGATTCGGATTGTGGCCCCGGGCCGCGTTTATCGTCGCGATACCGTTGATGCTACCCATTCCGCGGTTTTCCATCAAGTGGAATTATTAGCGGTGGACCAGGGATTAACTTTTACGGATTTGAAAGGAACAATTAAAGAATTTCTTAAGCAAATGTTTGGGGCCGATTTACCGGTTAAATTCCGCGCTTCCTATTTCCCTTTTACCGAACCCTCGGCCGAGGTAGATGTGCAGTGGAAAGGCAAATGGTTGGAGGTGATGGGCTGTGGTATGGTGGATCCCAATGTCTTAAAAGCAGTCGGTTATGACCCCCAAATCTATACGGGTTTTGCTGCTGGTTTTGGCGTGGAAAGATTTGCTATGGTATTACATGAGATAGACGATATTCGCCGTTGTTATAATAGCGATATCCGCTTTCTCCGCCAATTTTAGGGGGATAAACCCGATGGTCATGAGTGAAGATTTAACCAAAAAAAGACTCCTATCCGTGGCTTGTCATGCCTCGATCTTTTTGAGTGCTACGCTGGTATCGGTGGGGATTCCTTTAGCTATTTATTTCATTTCTGATGATGGAACGGTGAAGGAAAACGCCAAAGAAGCTTTAAACTTTCACCTGAATATGTGGTTATACTACCTAATTGCTGGGATTCTAATTTGGGTTTTAATCGGTTATTTGCTCTTAGCGATTCTTGGTGTGGTGAACATTGTTCTCCCCATTCTTGCTATCCTGCAAGTCTGGAAAGATGCTTATAAGGTTTTCCGTTATCCTTTTATTTTCCGGGTTCTGTAATTAATTATCGGGGTTGAAACCTGTTCAACCCTTTTTTAGTCCTATTCCCACTAGAAAAATAGCCTCTGGAGTTTATGACTAAAATTGTCATCATCGGTGCGGGAATAGTGGGGGCCACCATTGCCTACGAATTAAGCGCCATCGAAGGATTAGAAATTACCCTCATCGATGAAAAAAAACCAGGACAAGGAGCAACTGGGGCAGCTTTAGGGATTTTAATGGGGATTATCAGCCATAAAACTAAAGGTAGAGCCTGGAAACTGCGGCAAGAAAGTTTAAAACGTTACGAAACCCTCCTTCCTGAGCTAGAATCCCTCACCGGACTGACTATTCCCTGTCACCGTGATGGCATTGTCCTCCTGCGATCGCGTGCTGAAGACGAAGAAAATTGGCGCAAGTTAGCCCAAATCCGCCAAGAACAGGGATATTATCTAGAAATCTGGGATAAAGAGACTTTAAACCAAAAATGTCCCCAAGTGGCCAGCGATCATCTCCAGGGTGCTATCTATTCTCCCAGTGATCGTCAAATTAACCCGGCCGCGCTCACGGAGGCTCTCGTCGCTGCTGCGGCAAGAAGGGGGGTAAAATGTCAATTTCGGGTAAAAGTTGAAAATTTCGGGAAGACAGAGCTTCAAGGCTCTAATTTGAGGCAATGCACCCATATTTATAGTTCTAATGGTATAGAGCAAACCGACTTTTTGATTCTTTGTGCGGGAATTGGTTCTACTGCTTTAACCGCAACTCTTAGCCATCCAGTGGATATCCGACCGGTTTTAGGGCAAGCTTTGCAGATAAAATTGACGCAACCTTT
This sequence comes from Microcystis sp. M_QC_C_20170808_M3Col, assembly GCF_007095505.1. Lineage (NCBI taxonomy): Bacteria > Bacillati > Cyanobacteriota > Cyanophyceae > Chroococcales > Microcystaceae > Microcystis > Microcystis sp. M_QC_C_20170808_M3Col. The sequence goes on along the minus strand of NZ_SFBY01000464.1, from coordinate 6,531 downwards.
AGAAAGTTCCGATTTTAAGCCGATTTTAACGGGAAATGACCTGCATATTCTCCCTTTGGCCGGAGCGGAATACTGGATTGGGGCAACGGTGGAATTTATGGACGAAAAGGGCGAAATTATCCCCGATACTGCCCTATTAGAGCAAGTGTATCAACAGGCGATCGCTTTTTGTCCCTCTTTGGCCACGGGTGCGATCGTGCGTACTTGGTCCGGTAAGCGACCGCGACCGGAGAAAAAATCCGCTCCCATCATCGAATATTTGCCCAGATACGATAACGTTATTCTGGCCACGGGACACTACCGCAACGGGGTTTTATTAGCCCCCGCTACCGCTAAAATGGTCAGGGAAATGTTAAGTTGTAAATTAGGTATCGATCGCTAAATTAGCGGCTTGCCGATGTAGTCTGCTTAATCTCTCGGATTTACTGCCCTTTTCCTTTCGTTAGTACCAGGCATGGGAGTGATCAGGGGGAAAATTGAGGTACTTTTTCCCTGAAAATTAGGTAATTGGCCACCTCAAAACCGGTAAAACCCCACACCCCACACCCCACACCCCACACCCTGCCCCCACCAACAAACTTTTTCAGCAAACCCTAACTATGAGCAATGGCGGGAGGAGCGGGTGTTTACTCATCTTGCGCTGATAGGAAATGCGATCGAGATACTGTTCGATAAGCTTGTTGAGGATGGTTCCTTTGTTCGGGATGCTTAAGCTTCAGCAATCCCTCATCTATCATCGGGTTGACATAGTGATTACGAATAGTATCAGGTTCTCTTCCGAGCAGTTGAGCTAATGTTCGGAGGGGTAGATATTGTTGGGAGCATAGTTCAAGAATCACTTTTCGTACCGAGTCTTTACTAGTGCGGCCTTTTCTGCGTATGGGTTCAGCAATTGCCTCTAACTGTTCGTAATGTTCGGAGCTTGGTTCGTAATGTTCGGAGCTTGGTTCGTAATGTTCGGAGCTTGGTAATAGAGAAAGTTGCGCTAAAGAATTCTGGTTAGATAGGGTGTAGCGTGTTCCCCGACACTTACCTGACTGGTCTAACCAGCCATTTTTAACTAAATTACGAAGGTGTTCGCTAATATCTCTGGGATGTTCTGATCGATAACGCTGAATGTCAATATTACTAATTTCATCAAATTGATGCGCTAATACTAATATTATCCTATCAAGATCACCTAACTGACGGTAAGCATCACCGATAATCCCTTTTAATTCCACTTCAACTGATGCGGGAATTAAACTTGTCATCCGTAAATTAACAGATGTAACTTCTAGGTCAAGTTCTTCCGAAACTCGGGGAATCTCCCATTGTTGTTCTTTCCAAGCACGAAGGATTTTTCCAAATCCAGAGCCAGCTTTTTCACCTAATCCGAGCATTTGAAACATTTTTTGTAGATTAGGATTACGAGGATCGCTAGTGCCACCTTCATAGAGACGTTGTAGGGGAATTCTCAGACGACCGGGATTAGAAAACAGATAGCCATCAATAGATTTTACCACCTTTATAGGCCGTGAAGACTGGTGATCGGCGTGGATTAAAGTATTAACTAAAGCCTCTCTTAAAGCTTCATGAACATGGGTTTCATCTTTACGAACGGCATCTTTGTCTAATTGAAAAGTAACATCTAAATTATTAATTAATCTGCCATAAATACGATAATAAGAGTTAAGTAAATTAGCTTCCCATTTACCATCAAGAGTTAAGCGATATGTCCATCTTTTTTCAGGATCGTCAGATAATTTTTCCTGATAGTCGAGACTATAATGGGGGAAAGCATCTAAAATACTGCGTTCTCGTCCAAACATGAGTAAACCCGCTACAGTTAATCCTTCTTGGCTAGAATTTCTATCTCGTCGCCATCCTCCTAACTGATGGAGTAATTGTTGATCATTGTATGCTAACCAAGGATGGTCTGGTTCTCGATTGCTAAACCGTTGGCGAAATATTTTCAGAGTATCAGTATCAACATCATTGAGATTAAAATTATCTAAAAGTTGAAAATCTTGAGGTTCATTGCTGGCATCGCGAAACATTTGCTGTATTTCTTCTTTTGAACAAAGATAATCTCCTTCATGATTGCGCTTATATGTGCCAGTTATCGGATTATTGTTGATATAAACAGGACGTTGAATCCGGGAGGCTCTGGGTACATGAATAAGCAGCAGGTTTCGATGATTAATGAGTCTCACTTGAACATCGGAGTTAGAACAGAGGGCAATATTCAGTTTTTGACTATTATTGTGGGTATCCCAAAATATTTTCTGATAGTTTTGAGGGTTGTTGATGCCAGTAATATTTAATTTACCATGTTTTTCACTAACACCCAAAATAATGTAACCGCCATCGGTATTAGCGAAAGCTGAAAGAGTTTCCCAAATGTCTTTTGGCAAGCCTCCCTCGGCTGATTTAAACTCATATTCTTGGTCTTCGCCAATATCAATTTGCTGCAGTAGTGTGTCAATTTCCATGCTAAAATTCGGCGATAAATTTATGGATGCAGTTTTTGCTGTGAAAATGAGCAACTAGCCTGAGTTCGAGGTCGGCTAAAACTCTGAGACTATCGTCGGCTGAAAGTTCGATGTAGAAGTCATGGTAAAAGATACTTAAACAAAACTGATCTTAAATCGCCAATTCAAAAATGAAACGCACAACTCCTTAAGAGTTGACAGAGAAAGGCTCATGAGGTATTGTCCGATCAATACAACAACAAATCCCAAAAACTAAGCCCCCAATATCTTAACATAGAACAAAGAAACTTGCTCTACCAACTTAGTCAAGAGGGAAATTTATCTCAACGGCAAATGGTTGTCTTGCTCGGATGTCATCAAAGCACGACCAAAGCGATAATTAAGAAGTAATCAAAGTTCCCTCGGATGCTATCTAGCCGATGACCCTATCTGAACAAGAAAGACAACAACTCTGTGACACTGCTCGGGAAGTGGCGAAACTTTCCTATTCTCCCTATTCCCGTTTTCGGGTGGGGGCAGCGGTCTTGACAAATAAAAAGATTTATGCTGGTACTAATGTAGAGAACGCTAGTTATGGCTTGAGTTTGTGCGCGGAAAGGGCAACTTTAGCGCAAATAATCGCAGCGGGCGATCGAGAAGTACGGGCGATCGCTATAGCCTGTATCGATGGGAAGGATGATATTAGTCAGTTAACTCCCTGCGGGGCCTGTCGTCAATGGATAGCCGAATTAGCGCCGAAAGCAGAGATTATTATCTGTGGAAATCAGCAAAATTATCGTTTTCATCTCTCGGATTTACTGCCTTTTTCCTTTCATTTTTAACTGTGGGCAAAGTATAGGGTTTAAGGTACTACAACAACGGCTAAGATAACTGCTATAAGAGCCGTTATCTGACCAAACATTAGTATCTAGTATCTAGTAAATACTTGAGAGTCATAAATGAACATCTCTACCAGTTGAGTTGTCCCGTAAATTATCCAAAGTATCATCATCAAGAGTTGTCAAATCTACCCTTTGCCTAAAATCTTGCCAAGCTGACCAAAAATCATTAACCTCTCTAATTTCTACTAATACATCTTCATTATCAGGAAAATCAACTGCCTCTAATAACTCAATAATTTTGCCTTTTTTAAGTCCTTTAACTAACATAATATCAACTCCTTCTAAATGCTCTGGATCGTAGAATTCAACATAGAGAGGATCATCAAAAACAGTTTTTGCCGACTCAAATGAGACTTCGTGCTTTGATAGAATTTTTATCCCAGTCAAACTGCCTAAAATAATTATACTGCTACCCACTGAAACTGATGGTACATTTTTAATATGTTCTATCTATCACTTAAACGGGATATATTCAATTATATTGAACCATTCGTCAGGTTCATAAGCCTTAGCAATCAATTCTAAATCCTTGACAAATTGACCAATAGTGCCTCCAAGTTGATGACCAAAAATTAAACCTGAAAACGGCTTGCCTTTTACTTGCTAAGTTTGGCTAAAACTCTAAAGCGAATGTCTTGGGTAAAGAGAATGCGCTTAAGCTCAGTTACTCTTAGCAAAAGTTGATCATCAGGTAGTTGTTCGGTTCCGTCTTCAAATGCTGTTAATACATCTATGCCTCGGCGACGCAACTGTTCGGTAATTGCTTGGGGAACATGAACATCCATGTACAAGGCAATAGTCATTTACAGTAGCCCTTTTGCTTTCATGGGAATATAAAAAGGCGACTTGGCAGCTTGATGAGCCATATTTTCTTGTACTTGTTGCCATTCCAGGGTGATTTCTTGGTCAATTTCTTCTTGATGGTCAAAATAGTAACCCATGGCTGCATGAGCTTCGGCTAGGGTTAAATAAAGGTGTTGACGACAGATTTCTTCTACCGACCAACCATAGGCGATGTAGTCCATGACAATTTGAGCAACGCGGATACGCGGTAATCTTTGTAAATGTGCGGGTTGGTCGTCACTTTTTTCTATGTGTGGATAGGTTAGAGCTAACATAGGGCCTCTAGTTAATTGATTTGACCTATTCTAACAGTTTTAGGCGTTGCTGAATCAAGATATGGATGCTAATTGTGCATCCTATCCAAAAGTTATAGTCATTTCAGATAAGTCTGATACATTAGACCTCTTGCAAAAATCAAAAATCTTCCGTTAGGTGAAGAGTCAGACTTCGGCCTGAACAGATGCGATCGCCATGATTCTCGTTTCTGATAGCCGAAGATTTCTTCAGTCTGTTATACTGGGTGTGTCATTCTGGATCAGATCAATTCGGTTAGACAGAAATATCGCAATATGTCCCAATCCAGATTAGGGCTGGCAGTACCATAAAATCACCAAAGTTGATCAATTAAGTTAAACTAATTTAGTAACCCTATGGAAGTCAATTATGTTTGTTGAAACCATTGAGGCAATTGGTACAGGTGTAGGCGTAATTGAGATTTCGGAGAAACTATTTCCCACATTTAAGAGAATTTTTAATTTATTGAAGAATGGAGAATTAAAAATTGCAATTTTTGGTGCTGGTGGCACTGGTAAAAGCACCCTCGGTAAGCTATTATCGGGTGAGTTTGAGTTAAGCGGTCTCCTGCAAACTTATCAAGAGTCAATATCAATTGAACAGTACAAGCTGGAAAGTAATAATATTGGCTCAGTAATAGTTGCCCCCGGCCAAAAGCGCCGAGAAGATACTTGGGATGATCTTTTAAGAACTTTGGTCGGTGGAAAAATTAAGCTAATTATTCATGTGGTGTCATGGGGTTATCACTCCTTTGGAGAGTTTAGCTATACTCAGCACCGGCTGTATCAAAGTGGTATGACTTTAGAGGAATTTCTAAGAGAATATGCGGCAGTTTGTCGTAATCGAGAGTTAGATGTTTTAAGAAGAATAGAGCCACACTTATCAATTGCTGATCAAAGAAAAACCATAGTAATTACTTTAGTTACCAAGCAGGATCTATGGTGGAACAACAGGTTAGAGGTTAATAAACACTATGTTGAGGGAACCTATGAACAACTTATCCAAAATATTCGTAATAAGCGAGGAGCAAACAATTTTATTCATGAATATCGCTCTACCTCATTAGTAATGGAAAACTTTCTTTCAGGAGATAATGAGTTACTGATACCAACTACCCAAGGTTATGATCAACGATTAAAAGTTGCCAATTTTAGGTATTTTCTTAATGCGATCGAGTCTCTTTTTCAAATCTCATTGAGCGTTTAGGAGAAGTAAGCTAATGGCTATTCTTAGTGAGGAAGACAGAAAGCTGATTATCTCTTTGTTAAATGAATACTCTGAGAAGCTTCTTAATATGTGCGAACAAATAGATAGGCAGCAAAGAAACTTCGATTTTTTATGGTTGCTGTTAGCATTTGCCTGGACGATGGTTTTTTATTGGTTATTTTCTACAAAAATAATTACAATTCTTACAATTCTTACAATAACTATCGTTTCGCAATCATTCGTAATTTACATTTATTTTGGAATACAACAGCCAAGGCTAGAATTATTACAAAGAAAAGCTTCAATAATATCTGCAAAACTTGAGAAAGTTATACGGGCTGCCTCTCAAGCTCAGGAACATACTACCATGGCAGGAGGTTTTTTCAGCGATCTTGAAGTAGATTTGCGTTTATCAGATGCAGAATATGCTCTACAGCACTACAAGAATCTAGCCAAAAAAAGAAAATTCTTTGGATATTTCTAAGCTTAATTAGGGTTGGCTGAATAAATCTAAAAACCTTGTTTGGTAAGGCTTTTAGACTTTTTTCCTCTCAAAAAGTGCCAACCATTGGAGTGATCGGGGGTAAAATTCAGGTACTTTTTCCCTGAAAATTAGGTAATTGACCCCCTCAAAATCGATAAAACCCTACACCCCACACCCCACACCCCACACCCCACACCCTGTCCCCACGAAAAACTTTTTGCCGCAAACCTTAATTAGGGTTTGCTGAATAAAGCTAAAAACCTTACAGGAAAGGGCTTTTAGCTTGATTGAGAGTCGCTCAGGTGCCCCTGAATCTGCTAAAATTACTCAAAACCCTTGCATCTTCTCT
>NZ_SFBY01000463.1:0-40359 GCF_007095505.1 Microcystis sp. M_QC_C_20170808_M3Col | reverse complement strand
TCAGGGAAAAAGTACCTGAATTTTCCCCCTGATCACTCCCATGCCTGGTACTTTTTGATTGACAAAAAGTCTAAAAGTCTTACCCAACAAGGTTTTTAGATTTATTCAGCAGACCCTAGGTAGGTAGAAGTGACATCATACAAGACTAATGTTTCTGATTCTAATTGTTTCAGAGCTAGTTGCTTCTCAATTTTCTCTTGTTTTTCTAATCGCCAATCTAAGGCGTTATATAATTCGTCTTCATCGGCTTTCTCTAAGTCTAACAATTGTCCTAAACTCTGACTGCAAGTCTCGCCATTAAATCCTCTCGCTGTGGCTAATTTCGATTTAGGATTGATGATTCTTGCCACAATCATCGCCACCACTAAGTTTCTGATTCGGGAGGATTTTTCACTGATTATTTTATCTAAACCTAATTTTTTAATCGTCTCTAAAATAGCCATCACATGACCATGAGGAAGACTTCTAATCACTTCAAATTGATTGGGAATGCCTTCAGTCATGGATATTGTTGCCCCTTTAAGAGCCAGTTTTAGATTGTCGATAATATCATCGGGTAATTTTGAGAGGTTGGCCAGGGTTCTTTTTTTGACTTGATCTCCTTCTCGGTAAGATTCTCGAACAAGAACGGCGGGGGGGAATTACGGTTAGGAACTTTTTCTATATACATGGCTATCATTTTAACAAATGGAGAGAATTCTTGTCCATTAATAAATGTTACCAATTACATGGGTACACTAAGAAAAGTTAATGGGTGTATCCATTGATGGATAAGGGTTTTCGGCTATTATAGTATATATGTATGGGGGAGTTCAGATATAAGGCATTCGTTTTTCCTCCTCGTACTGATTTAATTCCTGTTGAAACTCTTGTTCTAATTCAGCGGGTAAGCTCATCAGCCAATCGATAAACTTAAAGAGGTTGAGAATATCCTCTCGTTGATAACCCTGTTCGTACAACCGTTTAGTTAATGCTAATTTCGCTTCGTTGCGGGGGAGATGGGAGATGGGAGAATAAATAGGGTTTGCGGCAAAAAGTTTTTCGTGGGGGTAGGGTGTGGGGTGTGGGGTGTGGGGTGTGGGGTTTTACCGATTTTCAGGGGGTCAATTAGCTAATTTTCAGGGAAAAAGTGCCTAATTTTCCCCCCCGATCACTGCCATGGCCGCCACTTTTGGATTTCAAAAAATTCTAAAAGTCTTATCCAATAGGGTTTTTAGATTTATTCAGCTAACCCTAAATAAAGGCAATCTCCTGAATACTGACTCCTGAATACTGTTTACTGATAACTGATAACTGAAAAGTTCCGCTAATCTTTAGATAAATTGCTAGAAACATACCAAGTAAAACCACCGCCGATAACTGCCATAACTGCTAAAGCTAATAGTACCGGTCGGAGTCCGAATTGAGTTTCAGCGATACCGGCGACAGCTAAGGGTAAAGAGAGGGCAATATTAACGGCATTGTTTTCTAAACCAAAGACTTTACCGCGCATTTCGGGGGGTGTATCTGCCTGTAGGGTAGTTTGCATGGGAACCCCGACTAAAGCAGCAAAAATGCCCAATAAAGCGGTCATAGCGAAGGCTAAAATTAAACTCTTTGTTGCTAGAGATAAACCGATTAAAGCTGCCGCCATACCCAGAGAACCCCAGAGACTTAATTGGGTGTGGGAGAATTTTTGGCCCCAATAACCCAAAGTAATCGCACTAACTGCCATTCCTGCACCACAGGAGGCTAATAAAAAGCCGAATTGAGAAGCTTTTAACCCGGGTAGTTTTTCGGCCATACTGACGGCTAATACCGATAGAGCAGCAAAAATACAGAATAAGATGACTAATTGAATCAGAGCATTACGAACTTTATGATTTTTGTTGAGGTAACGAATGCCGTCGCGGATATCTTCCCAAACATGGGGCTGTTCTGCGGTAGGAATGACATATTTTTCGTTAGTTCGCAGGATAATTAGAATTAAACCGGCAATTATATAAAAAGCACCGACAATCATCACTTTGCCAATATCAAATTGTCCGGCTCTGGTGCCGAAAATACTATCAGCAAAAGCTAATAAAGGTTCACCGATGGCAAAACCGATAATTAATACCGCCATGGTGGTTAAAGTGTTGAGGGAATTAGCTGGCAAAAGATGACGACGTTTTACCACTAATGGCAGGGTAGATTGTTCGGCGGGGGCAAAAAATTGGGTTAAGGTGGAGACAAGAAAAGTAATGACTAACAACAGGAAAAAACCGAAGGGTAAATTAAATTCTCCTTGTAGCCGGTAATGCCAATTTCTTAAACCTTCCGGCAGCCAACCGAGGGGAACGGCTAAAGTTTGCTCGCGCACTAACCATAACAATAGGGGAATGAGGAGGACAAAAGCCCCGCGTAAAAGGTTAGAAATAACTAAAACTTGTTTTTTTAACCATCTATCAACATATACACCCGCCACCGAACCCACTAACACCGCCGGAATTGTATTAGCAATCATTATCGCCGATACCCAGCCACTAATTGACTGATCGGCTTTTTGGTAATGGGTGGCAATTAGGGAGATCATCAGGACTAAATAGAATTTATCCGCTAATTGGGAAAAAATTCCCCCCGCCCAGAGAGTGAGAAAGCGCGGGTTTTTTAGCACTGGGGCAAAACCCTGACTAGGATTGGATTTGGGCGCACGTTTAGGCAAGCGGTTCATGGTTTCTGTGTCGGATTGCCTCGGTGAGGAATCGGAAGAATTAAAAACAGGAGTGGAGGAGTCGCTAGACGTAGCGTCGTCAGTTTCTGAGTCAAACAGTTGCATTATGATGATTGTTGCTATCTGTTTAAAATTCTAAGGGAGATAAACCCTCAACTAATGCCGAGGAGCGAAAAGTTTTTCCCAGATGATATTGAGTATAGCGGCGCAGCAGGCGATCGAGGTTAATCCAAGCTAGTTCTGAGGCCAGGTTTTCTTCTGGGGGAAAATCTGTTTTTCCTAGGCATTGCAGTAATTGCAGTTCTTGCTGCGTCAGTTTACTATCGATTTTGGGCGGGTTGATTGTTTCTGTTAGGGCAGCTAGATCTATTATTCCCCCTGCCTCGAAACTGAATCCTAGGCAATTGTCCCTAATTAAAGCTTTTCCCGTCAACAGGCAGTTATGGACTTGCGGCACTAAGCCAGCAATTATTAAGAAATGAAAAATTGCTTGACAAAGATAGGGAAGTATGTATTGATTTTCGTCGAGGACTTCAATTCTGGCCAGATGGCCGCAGATTAATTCGTATAATTCCCTCTGGGGTTGTTCGCTCAGGGCGATCGCCAAAACCAGTTCGCAGAGGTATTGGCTAACGGTGAGTTTGGCGAGATTTTGACTTAATTTGGGATAAGATTCGATAGTTTCGGCTTGAACGACCTTATCTAGGGATTTTCCTGCGACTATTAACAGATTATTGACCACAAATAGTTCACTTCTACCCCGCAGGGAAGATTTATACTTGCGCGCACCGGGAGCGATGGCTCTAATTAAACCATATTCGGCGGTCAAAATAGTTAACAGGCGATCGGCCTCTCCGAAGGCCATTCCTTGCAGATTGATTCCAGTAGCTTGATAGGTACGAGACATCATTGATAGCAGTTATCTTAATGGTGAGGTACGAAGTTTTCGTTTTGGGGAGACTCCAAGACGACTCCCTCTAAACCCTACACCCTACACCCTACACCCTGCCCCCAGGAAAAACTTTTTCGGCAACCCTAGCTAATTGTCTCCCAAAAAGACTTGAGCTAATCACCAAGCAAAGGGGAATCAGTCAGGACTATGGGGGAGATGCTATGGAGGTTAGCGGACTCGAACCGCTGACATCCTGCTTGCAAAGCAGGCGCTCTACCAACTGAGCTAAACCCCCGATCTGGTTTTTAAGACACTCTCGTAATTATAACCTATAGTGAAAAATATTACAAGTTAATTTTCCCTTTGCTTGCCATGTCTTATCTAGTCGCCACTTTTTACCAGTTTGTGGCTTTGTCAGATTATCGTCAAAAACAGCCAGAAATACAAAAATACTGCCAAGAAAGAGGCATTAAAGGAACTATTCTTCTGGCAGCCGAGGGGATTAATGCAACGATCGCCGGGAACAGTCAAGCGATCGCCGAGGTGATTAGTTGGTTAAAAACCGATACTCGTTTAGCGAATCTAGAGGTGAAAGAGTCTGTTTGCGATTATTTGCCCTTTCAACGCTTAAAAATTCGCTTAAAAAAGGAAATTGTGACTTTTGGTCAACCCAAGGCTAATCCTCTCGAAAAAACAGGAATTCATCTCAAAACTGAACAGTGGAATCAATTGCTGAAAGAGCCGGATGTGGTAGTTATCGATACTCGTAATAATTATGAAGTGGCGATCGGTACTTTTGCGGGAGCGCTTAACCCTGAAATAGGGCATTTTCGCCAATTTCCTGAGTATATTCAGGACAATTTTGATAGTATTAACGATAAAAAAATAGCTCTTTTTTGTACGGGGGGAATTCGCTGTGAAAAGGCGGCAGCTTTTTTATTAAATCAAGGCTTTTCTCAAGTTTATCAGCTAGAGGGAGGTATTTTGAAATACTTAGAAGAAGTTAGTCCCGATCAGAGTCTTTGGCAAGGAGAATGTTTCGTTTTCGATCAAAGAGTGGCACTAACAGCTAATTTAGAGGTAGGACATTATGAAATGTGTCCCGCTTGCGGTCATCCCATCGATGAAAAAGATAAACAATCCCCCAATTACCGAGCAGGAATATCTTGTCCCTATTGTAGTTGATTTTATCCTATTGTCCCGCTCTCATCTCCCTACTTTTCTAATATCTGGTTACTGTTTTTTGCGGATTTGTGTACCAGAAATCATGTCATGAAGGGTGCGTTTTTTCTTTGTCCAGGCTGCCAGTAAAAAGCCCAAATATAAGGGAGCAGTGGAGAGACATTTTAGTAAGTAGCGGCGATTTGCTCTCGCAAAAGATATGCGTCTTCCTTCGCTATCGGTGACGGATAAATCAAAAAACATTTTACCAATAGTGGCTTTAAAAAGATATTCTAAGAAAACATAATATAACCATTTAATAACTATTCCTAAACCGAGAGCAGTCAGGATGGCAATATGTTCGTGAGTAAAGTTAATTTTGGCTTGAATATTATAGATAATTGCCGCTATAAATAAAACAAACCCGATAATTGTTGTTCCAGTTGCACTTAATCCTGCCGCATAGTAAACCCAGATTTCTTTGGCTATATTGAAATTAAGATTTAAATCTTGAAAAGTTGACCATTGTTGTAAGCGAAAACAGATATAACCACCTAATAAAGCGGCGATAATAAGAACGATAAAAGAATCAATTAAAGAGGCCTTTAACCGGAGCCAAAACCCAGCATAACTGGGAGAAATTGCAGCTAGTAAAGAAATAAGTGCCGGATTGGGAATAGGAATAATTTTAGGTTTTTCAGGAGAAGAATTTTTAGTTTTTTTAGTTTGATGGGGATTGGCTTTAATATCAGTAATAATTTTTAGCAAAGTTTTGGTATCTTTAGGTCGATCAATAGGTTTTTCTGCCATTAAATTATCGATAAAATCTGCTAATCGAGAAGGAATTTTTTGGGTATATTTACGCCAGTTAAATTCATTGGTATTAATATTATAAATTTTCGGGTCACTGGGTTCTTTACCGGTTAACAAAAAGACGAAAGTTTTGCCCAAAGCATAAAAGTCTGATTGGGGGACAGAGTGACCACGAGATTGTTCAGGGGGAGCATATCCAGGGGTATAAATTCCTGTATTTTTGCCTCCTGCTAGGACGGTTTTAGTTACTTGTCGCGCTGCCCCAAAATCAATTAAAACTAATTGACTATCGGGTTTTAAGATAATATTAGAGGGTTTGATGTCGCGATGATAGAATTTATGTTTATGAACTTCGTGGAGAATATTAGCTAACTGAGTTAACCAATCCAAAGCGAGATTATAATCAATCGGTTTAAATCCTCTTTGTTTTTGATATTCTTCTAAGTCAATACCAGCAATTTTCTCCATAACTAAACAGTGTAAAGCAGTTTGACTCTCCCGGGGATGATAAATAAAATAGTTTTCTCCTTTGGGAATACCGGGGTGATTTAATTGTTTTAAAAGATTAGCTTCCTGTTGAAATAAATCAATAGCTTTGCTGGAATCGTAGGTAAGAACTTTTAATACTTTGGGTATTTTATGTTCATCTATCACTTCATAGGTATTACCAAATCCACCTTTGGCACTCAATAAATTTGTGACTCGATATTTACCATTTAAAAGCAAGTCGGAACCACAGGATTGACAGTAACGACTCTCCGTGATAGTTTTCGGTTTAGGACAATGAGGATTAATACAAAAACTCATGGATTTTATTGGTAGATTACAAAATAAACTTGATGATTAAAATATCCCCTGATATATTTAAGGTTTATTGCCAAGAAAAAAGCCGCGCAATCCCAAAGTTACCACGGCACTTAAAAAAGCTACAACCATGGGGATAATCAGGGATTTAAACCCTTTCAAGTCCGCAATATCTTTAACTAGGATTGCATAACTATCTTCGACTTTTTCCAGTCGTTTATCCATTGTTTCGACTTTCTGATCAAGAGTTTTAATATCTCCTTTCATTTCTGTGACTTCCACCTTTAAATCATTAACATCTTTTTGGAGACTGTCAAATTTTTGATCCATATCTCTTTGGAGATTGTCTATTTTCTGATCCACATCTCTTTGGAGACTGTCAAATTTTTGATTAACATCTCTTTGGAGAGAGTCAATTTTCTGATTAACATCTCTTTGGAGAGTGTCGATTTTACTCTCGATCCTTGTCAGGACAGATTCAAGGGAATAGGTAACGGTTTCGCTAGTTTGTGTCATAATTAAAACCCTCTGGTCGATATAGCCAAATATAATTAGGTTATGCTGAAACAGTTTTTCGTGGGGGTGGGGTGTCGGGTGTGGGGTTTTAGCCATTTTCAGGTGGTCAATTGCCTAATTTTCAGGGAAAAAGTACCTGAATTTTCCCCTCTGATCACTCCAATGGCTGGCACTTTTTGATTTCAAAAAAGCCTAAAGATATTATCCAACAAAGTTTTTAGATTTATTCAGCCAGCCCTAATTATTCCCCTATTGCCTATTGCTAGGAGCCAAGGACGATTTTGCTACCGGAAAATTTTCAATTGTGGCCAGAGATCGATCGTGGTAATTTAAGAAAGCGATCGGGGAACTCTAACAGGGAAGATCCCGACCCTAGCCAGGGAGTGCCTGTTTAACCGTCTGTCCTATGTACAAGTCTATTACTGTTTTAACGCTGCTGACGGGAATTATCGCCGTTGATGTGGTTTTTGCTCAATCCACTGTTAATCTTCCCATCACAGTTAAACGGGGAGAATCCTACGAAGGATTATTGACTAGAGCATCGCAATTAGCAGAGAAAACTATCATCAGTCGTTTTAATCAACAACAGGGTATTAATAAAATTGATTTATTAATAACGGCCGAAAAATCAGGGGCGATCGCACCTCTCCTCTCGGTGAAGGTATCCCGTCAAGATTGGTTTGGCCATCCCAATATTCAACGCTGGGCTAATGTTTTTCCCTTTGGCAAAGATATCCTCGGTTTTAGCTCTCCCGCACCCGTCGTCACCCCGAAAAGTCCCCCCGCTGCCGTTAATCCCACGCCATCTCCAGCACCATCTCCCAGTGCTACCACTCCTCCTCCTCCCCCTGCTTTACCCTTCGAGGATGAGCCGAATAATGCTCCCCCAATCCCCATTCCTAACCAAAGATTAACCACTCCAGCTAATCGTTAATCGATAGGAAAAGGAGGGGCTTTTGGCAGATATATTGACTTTTAAGTGGCAAAACGGGGCTGAAACCAGTCTAGGGGAAAAATATCATCTTCTTGGGCGGTTTCTGTCCAACCGGTGACGCTCTCAAAACAAGTCCCCGTCAAGTTAGCACCCCTCAAGTCCGCTCCCTGTAGATTTACCTCTTGTAAACGCGCTCCCGCTAGATTAGCACCCGCTAAATTGGCCCCGCGTAAATCACTACCCGTCAGACGTGCCTCGCTAAAATTAGCCCTTTCTAAATTGGCCCCCTGAAAGTCCACCTCTTTAAGAAAAGAGCCGCTAAAATTGGCTTCCCTTGCGGAAATCTGACGACATTTAGCCCCACTTAACCGCGCTTCCTGCAAATTAGCCCAATTGAGATTGACTTTATCTAGGGTTGCCTCCTGGAGATTAACTAAGTATAAATTCGCCCCGCATAAATTCGCCCCGCATAAATTCGCCCCCCGGAGATTAGCATGGGAAAGATCCGCCCCACTTAATCGCGAGTTACGCAGGTTTGCCTGTACCATAAAGGCCCCGGTGAGATTGGCTTTGGTTAAGTCCGCTTCCACTAATTGCGCTTGACTTAATTTGGCATAGGTTAAATTCGCCCAATTCAAACTCGCTCCCCGCAGATTTGATTTAGTCAGAAAAGAGCGACTCAAATTAGTTCCGCACAAATTGGCCGCAGCAAAATTGACAGCGATTAGAGTCACTTGTTGTAGATCTAGACTCATCAAGTCAATGGCTAAAAAATCCCGCTCTCCTTGTTCGTAGAGTCTTAGTAACTGATTAACTTTCATCTCCCTTCTTCTACTTTAAGATGGTGGTTAAGAAGTAATCAACAAAAGCACCCAAAAACTTCGTCTGATAACTAACTCAGCTTTTAGATGAGTTAGTTATCAGGCTCTCTTTTGAGTTTATGTAAAGTTTTTTATCGATTTTTTAAGAGAAGATAACCCGAACAGCAAGTTAATTTTAATCATAGTTAAATAGCTTGGCTAAAACAGTTTGACTGGTTTTTCCAATTCTACCCCAGTCCATCGGGTAATCAGTATCTGAAACTACTCTTGTTAAAAAACTTATCTATTGTTCAAACTCGATTATATTTAACCCAGCCGATTCTCCGTATTTTATCCGATAAGAGCGGTGGAGCCGAGAGGACTTTCAGGGTATTTTTACCCAAATCAATAGAGACGTTGCTAGGCAACGTCTCTACAAAAGTGGTATTTAATCAAGCTACTCAGAAACAGACAGAGGGGAAACCTTTTGGGCTTGAGCGAGATAGTACCATCCCGACGGGACAAATACCAGTGCGCTTAGGGTGGTTCCCATTACCCCGATGGAAATACAGAGAGCGAGGGGTTCCCAAAAAGCGCCGCCGTAGAGAAATAATGGCACAAATCCCGTCACCGTGGTTAAGGTAGTGGTGAGAATGTGACGGGTGGAAGCAATGACCACTTCCCGGATGGCCTTTCGTTGGCGTTGAAGATGGGGGGGTAAAGCTTGTAAAGCCGCTACCACGACAATAGAATCATTAACGGAAACCCCAACTAAGCCGATAGTGCCTAAAATCGACATGAATCCTAGGGGATATTCAAATAACCAGAGGGAAAATAAGGCTAGTCCAATCGAACTAATACCGACGACAGTAACTAGAGCAGCAAGACGGAAGGAGTTAAAAGAAAGAACAAGGGTTGATAGCATTAGAATCGTCAAGACTCCCACACTAGCAATTAGATTAGCCACAGCCGTATCTCTTTCTTCTTCCTCTCCGCCAAATTCGAGCCGATACCCTGGCGGAAGGGAAAATTTGCCCGATTCTAAGTTTTGGCGAAATTCGTCTAAAACCGTTGCAGCGATCGCATCAGCTTGAACATAGGCCTTCACCGTATTAATTCGCTTGCCATTTCGTCGAGGAATCGTGGCTAATTCGGGGAGAAAATCAAATTCTGCCACGGAGGAAAGGGAAATATTCGCCCGTTCAGCAGTGGCGGAATTACCGAGAATATTTAAAGAGGCAATTTGTGGCAGTTGCTCGCGATCGCGATTACCGACTCGGACTCGTACGGGTAATTCTTCTGTTGCTTCTAAAATCGAGCCACCCACAGAACCTTCTAAAAGGTTATCCAATTGACTTGCGATCGCCGCATTATCCAAACCAATCAGTCGAGCTTTTTCTTCATTAATTTTTAAGGCTAATTTAGCTTGAATTTCACTTAAATCAGCAACAGAATAGGTTATTTCGGGTATTTTTGCCAGTTCTTCCCGTAAGGACTCGCCAATTTTCCTTAACATCTCCAATTCTGAGCCATAAACCCTAATTTCGATCGGAGCGCCCACCGGTGGACCCTGTTCTAGGGGGCTGACTAATACCCTAGCCATCGGTAGAGCTTGACTTAATTGTTTTTGTAAGGTTTCGATCAATTGGGGATCATCAGAAACTTGCCGAAGTTGAATCAATGCTTGGGCAAAATTAGGAGAGTCTTTGACGCCATCGGAGAGATTATAGTAGAAGGGGGGAGCATTACGCCCTAAAAACCAGTGAACTTCTGCAATTTCTCGATGATCTAGCAGTATTTTTTCAGCTTGAGCCACTTTTACCTGAGTTACTTCTAGGGTTGTGGTGGGGGCCAGTTCGATTTCTAGGGTTAACTGATCTCGTTCTGCCGGCGGAAAGAATTCTTCCGGGAGAGTGCCGGCGACAACAAAGCCAGCAATTGGAATAATCAAGCCAATAACCAGACCTAATACGGGAAAATAGAGAATTAACTTCAAAATTTGGCGATACAACTCCGTTAGGAGCGGTAAATTAATTCCCGTATCCCACCAATGGGTTTTTGTCTGGTGCGATCGATGAGTCAGTTGATATAAACGTAAACTGAGAATAGGAATAATCGTTAGGGACAAAATTAGAGAACTAACCAAGGCTAAGATCACTGTTTGGGCGATAGTACGCACGAATTCGCCGGTGCCTCCTTGCAAAAGAGCGATCGGCATAAAAGACAAAATCGTGGTTAGGGTAGAAGCTAAGAGGGGAATCCCTAACTGTTTAACGGTTTCAGCAACAATATGTTCGTGAGCTATTCCGGTCCGTAGTCCTTTTTGCAGTTCATCGACAATCACAATAGCGTTATCGATCAAAAGTCCCAAAGCAATAACAATTCCTGTCACCGACATTTGATGTAGGGGAATTTGCCAGAGATTCATACCAGCAAAGACCATCAGGATCGATAAGGGCAAGGATAGACTTACCACCAAGGCGGACTGCCATCCCATCATCACAAAAGCTGTCCCCATGACACAGAGTAGCCCTAGGATTATGTTGCTGAATAATCCATCGATTCGGTTAGCCACATAACGATTTTGGGCAAAAATTATCTTGAGGCTCACACCTTGGGGGAGAGAGGGTCGAAACAGATCTAACTTGGCCTGGGCTGCCGTTGTCCATTCGTCTATGCGTTGCCCCGATTCCATCATAGCGGCCACCACAATAGCCGGTTTACCGTTAATAATAGTTAGTTCTGGCGGCGGTTCTTGAATTCCCCTGGTAACTAGGGCGATATCTCCTAAACGGGTAAATTGTCCCTCATTACTGTAACGAATCGGAATTGCTCGAATCCGAGAGAGTGATTCTAAACTGGTATCGACTTCCAATAATAAATTATTGCGATTGCTGCGAAGTTGTCCGGCGGCGACCTTGGCATCACTGGTTTGAATTTGTTGGGCAACTTCGACGGCAGTTAGGCCTAGGGAGGATAATTTCACCGGATCAATTTCGACTAAAATTTCCTCGGCCGGAACCCCGACTAATTCGACCCTTTCGGTTCCCCAAAGGGCTTCTAATTCATCGAACAGTTCTTGGCCAAGTCGGCGTAAAATAGCGTAATTAGGAGCGGTATCTAGATCCCAGAGGATGGCAGTCAATAAACTAAAGGCTTTACTATATCCTTCTTCGTATAAGGGTCTTTGGGCTTCTGGGGGTAGTTCCGGGATGACATCGGTAATCCGATCGCGAATGCGTGACCAGACGGGATCCACATCAGTGACTTCATCTTTAAGTTGAATATTGACCGTGGAACTCCCTAATTCTGAGGAGGACTCAATCAGGTTAATTTCTTTGATGCTAGAGAGAGATTGTTCAATTTTTTCGGTCACTAGGGATTCGACCCGATAAGGACTGGCACCGGGTAAATTGGTGGTAATGGTGGCACCTCGATTAATTGTTTCGGGATCTTCCATGCGCGGCAAAATTTGAAAGGAAGACAATCCCCAGACAATAATCAGAATTAAGGTCAGAATTAGTAATCTAGGTTTACGTTCAAACAAGTTATTCATTGGAGATTATTAGGGATAATAAAGCTGATTAATGACCGCTGACTACCAAATTTCCACCATTTGCCCGGGTACGATGCGGTGAACCCCTTCGACGATCACTCGATCACCGGAGGTTAAAGTCCCGCGCACCAATAAGCGATCGCCTTGAATCGCTAGAACTTCTAAATCTTGGCGTTTGACGGTAAATTGTCGAGGATTATCGGGATTAGCTGCTCCTAGAACATAGGAAGACCATAATCCTCTCGTGCCTTGTACTAAAGCTTCTGTGGGCAACCAATAGCCCGATTGTGGAACTGATTGAGATAATTCTAGGCTGACCACTTGCCCCGGAATCAGGCCTTGAGTCTGATTTAAACTTAAAATAACCGTGGCGGTACGGGTAGTCGGATCAACTTGGGGTAAGGTTGCAGTGACTTGTCCTGTTACTATTTTGTCACCAATTTTTAAACGATGTTTACTCCCAATTGGTAAGTTTTCGGACTGGTCAATGGGAACCCCTATACGCGCTTCCAGTTTATTACTTTCCACTAAACGAACGATCGGATTACTTGCAGAAACAACAGTGCCAATATTGACGTGAAGGAGGGCAATAGTGCCATCGTAGGGTGCTTGAAGTTGGCTTTTCTCAATCTCTAAGTTAATATTCTTCAGTTGGGCATCAAATTGGTCAATAACGGCTTTTTGCAGAGAAATCAATTCGGGACGAGTACCGGCCTTGAGTTCATCTAATTCACTTTGGGCTTGATCAATTCTCGCTTGTTGGGCATTAACATCGGTTTGCACTTCTTCGAGTTGTTCTCTAGTAATTGCCCCTTCTTGATACAATCCTAGCCGTCTTTGGTATTTAGATTCGGCTAAAGCTAATTGTTCCCTGAGATCTCGGACTTTTGCTTGGGCTGCGGCGATACTTTCTTTCCTGGAACCAGCTTGTAATTCTTGCAGTTTAGCCGTAGCTTGCGCTCGCTGGGCGATGAGTTCTTGTTTTTGTGCTTCTAAATTGCCTGTATCTAGAGTAGCAATTAAAGTACCTCGGCGTACCTCTTGACCCTCTTGAACCAATAAACTAATTAATTGTCCCGAACGCTCAAATCCTAGTTCACTTGTCCGTTTAGCCACAATATTACCCGTATAACGGCGCGGTTCTTGATGATGGGTGACAGGAGTTAAAGTTAAGGTTCGCACCGGTAAGGCTGTCGTCTTGGTCTTATCGATTGCTAACGAAGCGCTTTCTTCTGCGGTGGTGGATTCAGAGGTGTCTTCTAAGAGGACATTACGCAGGGTAGGATAGGCAAAAACCGAGGTGGCTGCTAGGATACCAGTAATAATTAATCGCCAGGGCAATCGCAGTTTTTTGATGGCAGTTTCTTGATGTTTGGTGACGGGATTGGGGGAAGTCATAATCTAGTTCCAAATGAGTAGGGTTTAGTCAAAAGTAATAACAGATTAGCGAGGAAAGAACTATTTTTTTATGGCATAAGACCGGAGGACAAAAGCCGCTGCTAGGGATAATATACCGGCGGACAAAAAGGCAATTTGTACCCCCCAGGGGTTATCAGGAGTTTTCCCGAAAGAAAGGATTAATCCTGTTAGAAAAGACCCCGCACCTTGGCTAAATTGAATTAGAAGACCCCTGGTTCCAAAAAATATTGCTTCTCGGCCCATTCCTTGTTGCTCCGCATCTTGATCGATAATGTCCGATAACATGGCATTCGGCAGACTAAAAAAGCTGGCTAGGGCTAAATTAGCGATGATCGAAAGGATTAACCAAGGAATCAAAGAATCTTGCCACCAAAAGCGACCACAGGCCATGGCAATCATACCAAGGCCAACCCAGATTAAAGAACCTTGAAAAACCAGTTTTTTGCCATATTTTTGCGCTAAGGGTAAAACTAGGGTAAATCCAGCCAAGGCACTACCGACGATAATAGTATTAATCACGGCGGCAAAACTTACCTCTCGTTTGAGGAGAGCAATTACTAAAAAAGTCGGAATCACCGAGATAATACTAATCACCATCCACGCCAAAATCATGGTGATCATATAGATACAAAAAGTCCGATTAGTAAAAGCCGCCGTTAAGGTGGTTTTAAAGCTAGGATATTTGCCCTTAGAAGGAGTATATTCTTCTTTTTCTAGCAAGGGCATGGCTAGAGTAATTACCCCAATAAGACTAATAGCAATCCCCATGCCCTGAAAGCCATAGCTATCAGTTAACCAAGGGGCAATAATCCCACCAATGGTGGCACCAACTAAACCAAAAATTCCGATTTGAGTTGATAATTTAACCCTTCCTTCTGGGCTTTTAGCGAGAGTGGGCAACCAGGCTAAATAGGGAACATGGTAGGATGCCATACCCACATAAAACACCCAAAGCATGGTGACTAAATAAATGAAGTAAGTGGTTTGATTTAAGTTATTAGGGGGATTAAACAACAGGATAAAACCACCAATTAAAGGGAGTAAACTGACCAGTATAAATGGTCTTCTTTTGCCCCAAGGACTCCAAAAGCGATCGGAAAAATAACCGATCACTGGCTGCACAAAAGCCCCAGCAATACGGCTAATCATTATCGCTATCCCCACTAAAGCAGAGGGCAATAAAATGGATAAGTTATAGTCATTGGGAATGCCAGGGTCGTAGCGATAGATTAGCATGGTTAGAAGGGCATTATTAACGATAAAGTTACCAAACCAACCAGTGATATAAGGAAGATAATCTATTCGGAGATGTTGCCATTTCCTAGAAGTGCTAGAAGTCATTAGAATTGGGGGATAGATGGGCAGTTAGCAGTAGATTGTTAGACTTATTTAAAGAAATTCGTAGCGACCCGGTGAGAGAATGTGATTGGGATCCAAGCTGTCTTTAATTTTCTGGATTAAGCAACTATAATCGTCTTTGGCTAGGGGTAAACTATTCATAGAGTGGGTACTAAGACGGTAGGGATAATAGCCTTTATTGATCAATTCTGCCAACATTTCATCGTGACAATTTAAGGCTTTTTGGTCTTCTCCTTCTAGCAATCGATCATAAAAAATGGCAGCATTGATGTTGATATTGCGCTCGGTAATACAGTTAATGCCGATATTAGGTTCATAACCATATTTTTGAGCGATGCTGCTGATAATATTGAGAGCATTTCTGAGATGATTTCCCAGAAAAGGAACGGCGGGAACACACCAAATCATGCCACAGGCATCCAGATCTAAATTCAACTTATCAGTGGGAGGCGTTTTTTTGCGCCAATAGGCCATTTTCAGCACTTTTTCGGTAATCATTCCTCGTTGGGGATTTTTGTGATAAATTAAATCCACCTTGTCCTTAATTTCCACACCGGTAAATACTTTAAAAATGGGACTCATTTTGCTGGCCATTTTGAACTTATTTTCATCAAAAAACATAAGTTTATTGACAATTCCTTTCAAGGCTTTTTCAATTAGTTTTCTTTCGACTTTTCCCTGTTCTGGTGAAGCCGAATATAAAGCTCCTTCTCCTATCCAAACACCGCCGCCCCATTGATGACTTAATTGTTCTAACAAATCGGGGGGTAAAGGGGTTTTTTCTTGGCATTCTTGCCAGGGATATTGTTGTTGAATGGACAACATTCGGTAGTTATTATTAATGTGGAAGGTCGTTTTAATTACCCCTGCCATTTTCAGTTGACGTAGTTTATCGATCAATAACTCTAATTTATTTTCTTGATCGATGCTATAGAAAAAAGCCTGAAAATATTCAGGATAGGGGGTTAACCAAAAAGTCATTTTGGTGACGATTCCCAGGTTAGATTGGGTAAAAATTCCATCAAAATAGGGACCGACTCCCCAACGATTGACCGCCCCTATTTGGGAATTTTCAAAGCGATTAAATCCCGTATGAACACATTCACCGGTGGGCAAAACTACTTCCATTCCACAGACATGATTAAAGCGATCACCCAAAATTCCTTTGGCTTCACCTCGTTCGAGAACATTGCCAATAATACTAGAATCAGGAGTCGAACCAGTGACACTCATTAATAATTTATTGCCATTTTTTTGCAAAAAATCGTAGAGTTGTCGCTGAGTAACACCCGCTTCAATAGTTACATAAGCTAGGGTTTCATTGTAATCCAAAATCTGATTTAATCGACTCAAATCCATTAAAACCGAACCGGTGCGGCTAGGAACTCGTGAACCATAACCCCAATTTTTACCTGTACTAATAGGATAGACAGGGGTTTGATAGCGATTAGCAATTTTTAGAGATTCTTGGACTTCTTGACGATTACCCGGGCGAATAATTGCCGGGATTTTAGCATGGGTTTCGTAGGTAGCGGTCTCGGCTTCTAGGCGTTTTTTGTTATCGGTGCTGACATATTCGGAGCCTAATAAATTTTCCCATTCTTGTAGAGCGTCAGTTAAATTTTCGCTAATAATATTTTCGGAAACAATTAGAGAGTCCATGGTATTTTCTTTCTCCTTTAAATTCAGATATGAGGGGTAATTAAAGGGCCCTAGGGAACCGGCCCTGCTATCCGTGGCAATTAACTTTTAAGCGGTTGCTGTTTGCGAGAGAAAATTGCGTTAAAACTAGGAATAAAACGGGGAGTATTGGCGAAAACTGCTTGATAATTGGTGTCTTGACTCAAAGCTTCTTCTTCAGCCGGAATGCGTTGGATTAATAACCAAGCATTCAGGAGACTAAAGACTATAGATGTCAGATAAGCGGTATGAAACAGGGGAACCACCGCTAATTCCGTGATCATGGCGCACCAGTTAGGATGACGGATATATTGATAAATGCCATTGTCGATCACGGGTGTCTGGGGAACCGTGACCACCTTATGAATCCAGCGATCGCCTAAAGCTTCAATGGAGGCATAGCGGAGCTTTTGAGCTAAAAAGGTAGTAATTAGCGAAAATAAAGCCAATGCTGGAATAAAAGGTCTGTTGAGCAGATAAACTTCCCCGATCATGCAAAGCATCCAGCTAGATTGGAAAATCTTGACGAATCCCACATAATTAGAACTATGCAGTTTGCCACCTTCCGCTAAGACTTTGGCCATATTCTGTTTACTCAGACGAGTAACGCGCACTCGTTGGACAATAATGTAACTAATCAGGGCAATGAAAACTATTTGGCTTAACATCCTTAAATATCCTTAGAATTGAACTAAAATGGCTTCTTGAGCAAATCCAGGCCCCATGGAAATTATTAATCCGTAGGAACCCGTGGGAGGATGGGGACGGGAGAGGGTTTCATCGAGAATGCAGAGGATAGTAGCAGAGGCAATATTGCCAATTTCTGCCAAAATATCCCAACTAACCTGTAAAACATCCGGTTCTAACTGGAATTCTTCAACTATTGCATCGAGAATCTTTGGACCCCCCGGATGCACCATCCAACAGACAATTTCGTCGAGGGAAACTCCTGTTTTTTCCAGTAAAGATGTCACCGCTTTTCTCACCCCACCCTTGACGTAATCAGAGACTTCTGGGCGAAGAATTTGGCGAAAACCGTAGTCTGTTAAAGGTAATGCCATTAAATGCTCTGTGTGGGGCATTAACAGCGATTGAGTGCCGATAATCTTCAGTTTTGCTTTACCTTGCTTGACTAAGGGATGTTCATCTCCCGCTAAGAGAACAGTACCGACTCCATCACCAAATAAAGCCGCTACCACAAGGGTCATAATGATATTGCTATATTGAGACGGATCTTCGGGTAATTGTCCCAATAATTCCGTTAAATCGCTATGAATTGACCCTTGCCAAAGGCCAGAGGAGGGATCGGTGGTAAACAAGATCGCTGCTTCGGTGGGATGTCCTTGCAGATAATCGTTTACTCTGGCTAATCCTTGGGCACCCCCCAAACAGCCGACACCCGATAACGCTTGCCGCTTGATATCGAGGGAAAAATCTAGACGATTGAGGAGTAAACTTTCTAGGGAAGGAACGGAAGGAAGAACAGTAACGGAGGTAACTAGGGAGATTTCTTTGGGAGAAAGAGCGGCTTTTTTCAGCAAATTAGTTACTGTCGATGTTACTAAATCCATAGTTAGATCGACCATTTGACGAAAGGGTTGGGCGATTCCGGGAGGATTATCCGCATCGAATTCATCTAGGGGAATGGTGAAGTATCGCCCTTGAATTTTGACATTACTGAAAAAACGATGAATTTGTTCTAAATCAAAAAAGGTTTGTTCCTGGAAGTCGAGATGATTTCTGAGGCAATAATCTTGAAGAAGATTAGCACAATGATTTCTGATATTGACTTCTAGAACCTCTTGGGGATAGTAATGTTCTGGAAAACCGGTAGCTGTCTCAATAATGTAGGGCATTGGAGTTAAGATAGAGGGATTTCAGGGGGTGAATTATGGTGGGAGATTTAAGCCAGTAATCGGCGAGCTAATCCTTGGGCTTGGCGTATATAACCCAATTTGTCAATCACTAAGGAGTGAGTACCGCTATGGTGTTTATTGTCGGCGCTTAAATTGGAACTAATTTGACGTTTTAGCTTTTCAAATTTATAGACAAACCGGGATTTTTTATCCTGAGCTTGTAGATAAGCTGCCACTAAATTACTTTGTTCTTCAAATACTCGCCAGTGGGTGCCAGTGGGATGAACCATTCCGATGACAAACAGGTTATTTTCCTCTGGGTGAAAAACATTCATATAGAGGTTGGGCTGGGTGGTTCCTTCTTGCCAATTCAAATCCGATTTGTCAATAAAAGAAAATTCAATTTTGTAACCAGTGGCGTAGATAATCAGATCAATTTCTTCTGTACTGCCATCGGCAAAAATAACTTTCTTTCCGTCTAATTCTTGGATATTAGGCTTATGACTGACATCTCCATGCACATAATAACGATAGATTTGTTGGTCACTGTTGGGAATAATTAGACCGTTACTTTTACAGTCTGTAGGAATATTAAGTTTTTTGAGATTAACTCCTTGTAAAAATAGAGCTATTGGTGATAATAAAGCCATCATTTTCATGTGTTCTTGGGCTGGAATTAGATTCATGATTGGCGTGTTAATCATCACCCATTCTGGGGGCAAACCGAACAAAAATTTCGGCATACAGAGAAAGCCACGACGGGTACTATGGAAAGTTTTACTACCATTGATAGCCGCTTCGACGACTAAATCCATGGCTGATTGTCCCGCTCCAACTACTAGGACTTTTTTAGCATTTAGTTGAGCAGGATTATCATAATCTTTTGCATGGATAATTTCACCGTCAAAATGACCAGTAAATTGAGGAATATTCGGTTTATTGTGATAACCACTAGCGATTAAAACTCCTCGGTATCGTCTGGTTTCTTGGTTGCTAAGGCTGACATCCCAAAAGTTACCCACCTTTTTTACTTTCTCTACGCTGAGATTAAATTCCATGAAATCATAGAGATTGAAATGAGCGGCATAATTGCGAAGATATTCATAGACTAACCGATGATTGGGATAATCTGGGTAATCTTTTGGCATGGGAAAATCGGAAAAAGGTTGTGTGGTTTTATGGCCAATTAGATGCGTATTTTTATACATTGGACTATCGGGACGGTCATAAATCCAAATACCCCCAACATCCTGAGCAGATTCGATAACATTAAAGGGAATTTTGGCTTTGCTTAAGGCTCTAGCCGCCGCTAATCCTGCGGCACCAGCCCCAATAATACAGTATTGCTCTTTGTAATCTAAAGTCATGATTTTTCTCCCTTGAATAATTGGTTAATTAGGCAGTCATTTGTTCAGGAAACTCTCGTAAACTTTGGCAAATTATTTTCATAATTTTCTCCGTATGTTGATTGATAAAGAAATGTCCTCCTGGTAAGGTATGCAGGACAAAATCTTGATTGGTTTGCAGTTGCCATTGTTGTAATTGAGGTGCAGAAACCTTGGCATCGTTGTCGCCTCCAAAAACGGTAATAGGACAATTTAAGGGTTGACCTTGTTGATAAGAATAGGTCTCTAGGAGTTTGAAATCTGCTCGTAAAATTGGTAAAAAAGCCGCCATTAAATCGGGATTTTTGAGGAGAGTTTCCGGAGTTCCTTGAAAATGACCTAAAGCTGCTAAAAATTGCTCATCTCCCAGACGATGAATGGGTAAATCGGGATTGACAATTTGAGGCGCTCGAAATCCAGACATAAATAAATGTTGGGGCAGATTTTGCCGAGTTTTCGCTAATTCTCTGGTTAATTCAAAACTGATTAAAGAACCCATGCTATGACCAAAAAAAGCATAAGGTTGGTCTAAATAGGGAGTCAGAATCGGAATGAGACGATTAATCAGGGATTTTAGCGATGTAATCGCAGTTTCCTGAAGGCGCGTTTCGCGTCCGGGTAGTTGAATCGCCCAAAATTCCACTTGCGTGGGGCAGTAATTCAGCCAATTTTGGAATACGGAGGCACCCCCACCGGCGTAGGGAAAACAAAATAGACGAATGCGGGCGTTAGGATTAGCTTGTTTACGAATTAGCCAAAGTTTCGGATCATTAGAGATATTTTCGGCTTTAGTCGTCCTGATTGGTTTTTTCTGTTTTGAGGGGAGAGGAGTTTTGTTGCTAGTTGCAGGTTGGGAGTTTTGGGTGATTAAGTTGAATATTTGCGGTAAAAACTGCTCAATACTCAATCCCGTTAGGTATTCCACGGGAACAATAATTTTTAAATCCTCCTCTAGTTGACGTCGTAATTGACTGGACATGAGAGAATCTAAGCCTAAACTAGAGAGCGGTTGCTTGGTATGTAGCTTGATCATGGATAAACCGGTAATCTGTTCTAAAACACCGATAATGTAGGTTTCTAGTTGTTTAAGCTGTTGCTCTGCGGGTGTGGCCAAAAGAGAGTCAAGGGTAATTAGATGACCAGAAGATGATGCAGTGGTGGTTTTGACAACTTCTGGCGGTTGAGGAGGTGTTTCTAGGAGATATTTCGACAATTTAGGCAATAATTGCGCTTCTTCTGCGGTCAAGTCGCCTCGGTCCAATAACTGTTCAATTGAGGGGGAAGAATTGGTAATCAGGGTTAAAGGTAAAGTGTTTTCGCCTGTTTTTAGCCAATAACTACTTCTTTCAAAGGTGTAGGTCGGTAAGATACAGGGTTTACTGTCTTGATTGGCCGTTATCTCTTGCCAATTCAGGGCGAATCCCCGCAGATAAAGCTGACTGACACTCTCGAGGATCTGTTGTCGGTCAGAGGTTTGACGACGCAAACTGGGCAACCAAAGACAGGGATGATTTTTATCCACTACGCTGCCCATGGCCGATAAAACGGGATGGGGGCCGCATTCGACAAATACCTCATAACCGTTGTCCAGTAAGGTTTTTATCCCATCGGCAAAGCGAACAGAAGACCGGAGATGACGACACCAATAATCGGCAGTAGTGACCTCAAAATTGACTAAGTTGCCATTAAGGTTAGAAATTAAGGCTCGTTGGGGGGGATGATAGGTGATAGTTTCAGCAATTTGTCGGAACTCGTCTAAAATTTCCTCCATCAGAGGGGAATGAAAAGCTTGAGAGACATTTAACGGGGTAATTTTCAGATTTTTGACCTGAAGCTGTTTTACCAGGGTTTCTATGGTCTCTGCAGCACCGGAGAGGACAATATTATCCTGACCATTAATAGCGGCAATAGCTACCTGAGATTGATAGGGAACAATTAAGGGACTAATTTCAGCTTCACTAGCGGAGATAACGACCATTGAGCCACTTTTTCCCACAGAATCCATCAATTTAGCCCGATAGAAGACTAATTTTAAGGCATCTTCTAAACTAAAGACTCCAGCAACACAGGCGGCCACATATTCCCCTAAACTATGACCCATGACCCCATGGGGGGTAATTCCCCAGGATTCCCAGAGTTTAAAAAGGGCGTATTCGAGAGCAAATAGGGCAGGTTGGGTGTAAAAAGTTTGATTGAGATGATTTTCTTGGTCAATAATCTCCGTTAGGCAATAGTCCCCATATTGACGGAGAATTTGATCACAGCGATCGAGTGTTTGACGAAATAGAGGATAGGATTGGTATAGTTCCCTTCCCATACCCGGGTATTGAGAACCCTGTCCCGGAAAGAGAAAGGCAATTTTTGCCCGATTTTTGCCACTAAATTCACTTTTTTGGCGAAAAGAACTCGGTTCACCCTGAACGAAAGCGGTTAATTTTTCTTGAAGTTGGCAGTGACTAGAGACAATACAGGTGAAACGATGGGGTAATTGGGAGCGACTGCGATTGCTAGTAGCACAAATGGAGCTTAAAGCAATATTGTTAGCATTTTCTAGGTAATTTGCGTATTTTTGGGCTAGTTTGATTAAAGCCGATTCGGTCTTGGCTGAGAGGGTGAACAGATAGGGCGATGAATCAGCTGCCGCAGTCGTTTGAGGTTCGTAAGGGTATTCTTCGAGAATAATATGGGCATTAGTGCCATTTAAGCCAAAAGAACTAACTCCAGCTAAACGAGAAGAATTTTCACTAACCCATTCACGGTTTTTAGTCGGAACTTTCAGCGGCTGATTTTCCCAGTCTAGATGGGGTGTCGGTTGCTGGAAGTGGAGATGGGGGGTAATTTGTCGATGTTGCAAGCATAAAATCACTTTCATCAGTCCGGCAATACCAGCGGCCGCTTCTAGATGGCCGATATTAGTTTTGACGGAACCAACCCAAACCGGTTGGGGATTTTTAGCAAAAACTGTCGATAATGCGCCTAATTCAATGGGATCGCCCAAAGAAGTGCCAGTTCCATGGGCTTCAATATAGCTAATGTCCTCTGGCTTTACCTGAGCATTTTTTAAAGCCTGACGAATCAATTGTTCTTGACTAAGTTGATTGGGAACTGTTAAACCGCTACTCATACCGCCATGGTTAACGGCCGAACCTTTAATTAGTCCTAAAATCAAGTTATTATCCCGAATAGCCGCAGATAAAGACTTTAAAACTATAATACCGCCGCCTTCTCCCCGCACATAGCCATTTGCTGTTTTATCAAAGGTTTTACAACGACCGTCAGGAGACAACATCTGGGCGCGGGATTCCATGATAGTAACGAAGGGAGTTAACATTAGGTTGACTCCCCCGGCTAGGGCAACTTCACACTCGTTATTGCGTAAACTTTGGCAAGCTAAATGAACAGCGACTAAAGAGGAGGCACAAGCAGTATCAACCGTTAAAGTTGGGCCATGAAATCCAAAAAGATAGGATAAACGTCCTGAAGCTACACTTTTAGCATTTCCCGTTCCCGTATAGGCATCAATCAGATCGGGATGATGGCTAAAATGGGAGTAATCTTGAGTCATCATGCCTATAAATACCCCAGTTTGACTTCCTCGCCGATTTAAGGGTGATATTCCCGCATTTTCCAGAGCTTCCCAGGCTAGTTCCAGCAGTAACCGCTGTTGCGGATCCATTTGTGCCACCTCCCGGGGAGAAAGACCAAAAAAATCAGCGTCAAATTGATCTATCGGTTGATTTAAGAAGCCACCGTGACGGGTATAGACTTTTCCCCTCGCATCGGGTTTAGGATCGTAATAATTGTCAATATTCCAGCGTTGCGGCGGAATTTCGCTGATGGCATCGGTTCCTGATTGCAATAATTCCCAAAAAGTTTCCGGGGAATTAGCTCCCTGGGGAAAGCGACAGGACATACCAATAATTGCAATTGGTTCATTCTTGGCTTTTTCTAGGGTATGTAGCTTAGTTTTTAAGACCTTAATTTGATTTAAGGCATCTTTTATTAAGCTCAGTTGATCAGGTTTGGCAGGTATTTGTGTCATGGTAAACAGGTTATTTAGATAGGGTTTGAGGTCTGCTTTTCTAACTCAAGGAATTTAACTCCTGTAGCAGTAAATCGGACAATTCTTCTAGGGATAAATCTTCTTCGTTGAGGGGATCAAGATTGCTATCTTGATTTGCTCCTATTGCTAAGGGTTTTAAACTAAAGTCAAGGTCAATAACTTCAGCTACCAGATAATCGACCAAACTGGTCACTGTTGGGTATTTAAAAGTGATAGTTGCCGCCAGAGATTTACCTAAATCCTTGGCTAAACAATTGCGTAATTCCACCGTCATTAAAGAATCCATTCCCAACTCAAAAAAACCTTGGTCAACTTTGGTAAATTCTCTAGCCGGAATACCGAGAATTTTCGCTACAATCCCTTGAACATGAGCAGTCAAAGCCGCAAAACGCTCCTCAATTGGTACTGTCATTAAGACATCAATAAAATTATTGTCTGGGGTTAATTTTTGGGCTGAAAAACTCTGGAAATCTCGTAATAAAGGTGGAATTTTTTGATTCTCGAAACTGTTAAAAAAGCTATTCCAATTGAGAGAAGCGACAGTTACCTGTGTCCGAGAAGTCTTCAGCAATGTTTCGAGGAGATGCAAACATTTTTGGGGATCAAGAGGGGTAAAACCCTGTTTAATTAGCCTTTTTTTCGCTTTTTCGCCTAAATTTTCGGCCATACCACCCTCTGCCCAGGGACCCCAATTAATGGTCAGGGCCGGCAGTCCTTGCGCTTGACGATAATGGGCTAGACTATCTAAAAAGGCATTAGCACTAGCATAATTACTCTGTCCAGAAGACCCTAACACCGAGGCCATCGAGGAAAAACTAATAAACCAGTCTAAATCAACTTCTTGACTGAGGAGATGCAAATTCCAAGCGCCGAGTATTTTGGGGGAAAAGACGCGCTCAAATTTCTCCCAAGTCTGTTTGGATAAGCTGGCATCCTCTAACACCCCGGCCGTGTGAATAATGCCTTTTAAGGGGGGTAACTGTTGCTCGATTATCTCAAAAGCCCGACGCATTTGGCCAAAGTCGCTAACGTCGGCGGCAAAAACTTCTACATTGGTTCCCTCTTGTCGCCATTGGTCTATAATTGGTTGGGTTTCTGGAGTTATTCCCCGGCGACTTAGTAAGACGAGGGATGTTGCTCCTTTTTTCCTTAACCAATTAGCCACTTGCTGCCCTAAGGCGCCTAGACCACCACTAATAAGATAGGTGGCATTTTCGGCAATTTCTCGGTTTTTTAGCGACGATTTCGGGATAAATCGCCCTAAACGAGCTACATAGCTCTGGCCTTGCCGCCAAACGATTTGATTTTCCTCCTCCGAACTTTGTAAAGATTGGAACACCTCTAGGGCTAAGGTGTGGCTATCCTGAAATTTATCTCCATCTAGACACAGACAGCGCAATTCTGGGTGTTCTAGGGCAATAGTCCGTCCTAATCCCCAGAGGGAACTTTGGGCAAGGGCAATCACTGTGGGCTGAGAAGGAATGTATTGAGCCGATTGGGTGACAATATAGAGGCGAGGAGAGTGATTAACCTCTATTTTGCCTAGTTCTTGCACTATTTCCAGCAAAGTTCCACAAATTCGCTCTTGAGTGGCCGCTAGGTTTTGATTATTTTCTAAAGCTTGGTCGTCATCGATTCCCCAGAGATAAATTAGACCTTGATAGGGTTTTTTGAGGAGATATTGCCAAGTCTGGCGATTGTTTTCGGTGATAAGTTGGCATCTATGCCCTTGTTGCACCAATTTTTCGGCTAATTGTTGCCCCACTCCCTTTTTGTCAGCAAAAATTAACCAATCTCCTGTTTCTGTCCAATCCATTCCCGTCAAGTCCGTGGCTTGCCAAGTAATTTCGTATAAACTATCATTGAGGTGGTTGGTCTGGGAAAAGAGGGTTTCTGGCCGGGCCTGTTGAAAGGTTAATCCGTCAATTTGGCTAATTAATTGACCCGATTCGCTGAAAATAGTCAAATCAGCGATTAAGATGCCGTTTTCCCAATTGCTATGGCTGAAGCGACCATGACAGTATATAGAGGTGTCCTTAACTCCCGAAAAGGTCAATCGATCAATATTAGTGGGAAGATAGGTGGTATTCCCCGCAGGAAATAGTGCCGACATAGCGTGAAAGCAACCATCAAGTAAGACAGGATGTAGCTGGTAATCCACCGCTTGCGAGAGTAGATGGGAAGAAAGTTGAATTTTTGCGACAATTTCGGACTGATTGCGGTAAAGTTCCTGGATAACTCGAAAACTTTCCCCGTAGTTCACTCCTTTACTTGAACAGTCCTGATAATGCTGTGCAATTTCGATTTTTTGGTGACAACGGTTCCGGATATCTGTGCAATTGCAGCTGGGTAAGTCCTGGTTTTCATTGGTTAAATTACCCGATAGATGCAGTAGGGAAACTTCCCCTTCCCCAAGACTGAGAATCTGAAATTGTCCCCCCGCTAGTAAGCTTAACTGTACCTTTTTACTCTGGTTTTCTGAGAAAATTAAGGGTCGATTCAGACTCAATTGACCAATAGTAAACCGCTGATTGGGATATTGTTGACCGGCTGCCACTATAATCATCTCTAGATAGGCCGCAGCCGGGAAAACTACCTGGCCAAAAACTTGATGTTCTTGCAGATAGCTCGGATAGCACGGAGAAAGAGAGGATTGATAGTGAACATCCTTTGACCCCAATAGATGCAGCGGTTGCTGTAGGAGAGGGTGGAAAGCTGCTACTGTCGGGGTTTTTAGCTGAGAATCAATGTAATCTAACCAATAGCGTTTTCTTTGGAAGGGATAGGTCGGTAAGGGGATTTTTTCGCGTAAATAATCCAGGTCGAATCCATTCCAGTCAATTTTGACCCCTTTTACATAAAGGGTCGCTAAACTTTGGAGTAGGGTTTCCCAATTTGACTGTTTTGGCGATAAACTAGCTAACCAGAGACCTCGCTCAGGGAGATTTTGCTGACCTAGGCTAATTAAGGTGGTTTTTGGGCCAATTTCTAGGAATATTTCCGTATTTAACTCTCCTAATCTTTCTATACCCCGGGCAAACTCTACGGGAGAAAGTAGATGATTAACCCAATATTGGGAAGTTGCTATCTCTGCATCGATAACATCCCCAGTCAGATTAGAAATAAGGGGAAGATGCGGAGAATGATAGGTGATAGTTTCGGCAATCTTGGCAAATTCCCCCACCATACCCGTCATTAAGGGAGAATGGAAAGCATGGGAAACCCCTAAAGTCTGACTTTCAATGCCTCTCTGATTAAAGTTAGTGATTAAATGGTTAATAGCCTCAGTTTCGCCAGAAATGACTGTATTTTCTCGACTATTGACCGCAGCAATGGTACAGATGCCCCTAATCTTCCTCAGATGATTGGTCACGGTGTCGGAATCGGTAAAAATTGCCGCCATTATGCCGTTTTTCGGTAATGTCTGCATTAAGCGTCCCCGATGGGCAATTAACTTCAAACCGTCTTCTAAGCTAAAGACTCCCGCTAAACAAGCGGCCACATATTCCCCTAAACTATGACCGATGAGAGCATCGGGTTTCACTCCCCAAGATAACCAGAGTTGGGCGAGGGCATATTCCAGAGAAAATAGGGTAATTTGACTGTAAAAAGTCTGATTAATCAACTGACTGGTTTTTTCGTCACCATATAACACTTGCAGTAAGGATTTCACCCCATAGCTCCGTAAAATTTCGTCACATTTCTCTAAAGTTTGGCGAAAAGTCGGTTGCGTTTCGTAGAGTTCCCTGGCCATTCCGGGATATTGTGAACCCTGTCCCGTACACATAAAAGCCAGTTTAGGGGCTTTTTTCGAGGTTAAAAGACTTTTTTGACCTGAAAAGCGATTTTCACCCCTAATAAAGTCTTTTAAAGCTTGCTCAAGCTGTTTTTGAGCCACAAAGGGAATAGCTAAACGATGCTCAAAATGCGATCGCCCAGTATTAGCGGTATAGGCCAGATTTGCCATAACCGTCTGGGAATTTTGACCTAAAAAATCGTAGTAGCGTTGAGCTAATTCCCGTAAGGCCGGCTCACTTTTCGCCGAAAGGGTAATTAAATGACAAGGACGTTCTAAATGAGGTTTTTCGTCACCAAGCCGCTCAAAATTGCTTTCCTCAACGATTAAATGGACGTTAGTACCACTCATCCCAAAAGCGCTCACTCCAGCCCGTCGGACTCCTTCTCTGACCAACCAAGGGGTAAGAGTGGTGGGGATTTTGACCGGCAGCTTTTCCCAGGGAATATAGGGATTAGGGTTCTTAAAATGAAGATTAGGGGCGATTTGCTGATTTCGTAACTGTAAAACTGTCTTAATTAACGCCGCAATCCCCGCGGCTCCTTCCAGATGCCCCATATTAGTTTTCACGGTTCCCAAAATCAGGGGGTTATCTTGACTATGACCCTGGCCATAAATTTTCCCTAAGGATAAAACCTCGATGGGATCTCCTAAAGATGTACCTGTACCGTGAACTTCGACGTATTGCAGATCTTTAGGTTGAATTTTCGCTCTTTCGAGGGCTTGTCTGAGTAAAGCTTCCTGTGCCTGACCATTGGGGGCGGTTAAGCCATTACTTTTTCCATCGTGATTGACAGCCGAACCGCGAATTTGGGCGAAAATGAGATTGCCATCTCGGAGAGCATCACTGAGACGTTTTAAGACCACGACACCGCAACCTTCGCCCCGACCATAACCATCGGCCGAAGCATCAAAGGTTTTACTACGACCCTGGGGAGAAACGGCTTTTAACTTACAATTACTAATCGCAGTGGCCGGGGTTAACATCAGATTTACCCCCCCCGCTAAAGCGAGATTACATTCTTGGCCGCGCAGACTTTGACAGGCCAAATGTACTGCCAAGAGGGAGGAGGAACAGGCCGTATCAATTTGCAGAGTCGGACCGTGAAACCCAAATAGATAAGAGATTCTGCCGACGGCAATAGCGCGACTGGTTCCTAAACTGTTGTAAGCATCAATGTGATTGACTACGCCTTGATGAAAACACAATTGGGCATAATCATCGCGAAAAATGCCCATAAATACGCCAGTTTGACTATTAATCAAACTTTCTGGCGCAATAGCCGCATTTTCTAGGGATTCCCAACAGACTTCTAACAGTAACCGTTGTTGCGGATCCATGGCGGCGGCTTCCCGGGGTGAGATGCCGAAGAAAGCTGGGTCAAATTCGTCAACTTTGTCTAAAAATGCCCCTTCCCGACTATACATTTTACCCGGAACATCGGCATCTTGGTGATAATAATCAGCAATATTCCAACGTTCTAGAGGAATTTCCGTTACTGCATCGATGCCATTAACCAATAACTGCCAATAACTCTCGGAATCATTGACTCCTGCGGGAAAACGACAGCCTATCCCCACAATAGCGATGGGTTCGGTTTGCGCTTTGACCATTGCATCGAGGTGTTTGTATTGTTCTAAAAAAGCTTGTTTTTGTTGATTCATATTGCTAACAACTCTTGTTATGTCACTTTCATCTCAGGTTATGCGTGGGAAAAAGTCACGGATAAGCAGGAAAAACCTTGATACTGTCGGGATGGGAAAATTTAGTGGCATAGTCACAATTGTCCCCATGACTCTGAGGTGGGGGATAGGTCAAGGGAAATTAGCTATCCTATCCCCACCAGCGATTAACTAAAGAAGGCAGAGATTTCTTCTTCGGATATTTGGGGTAAAATTGCTAAAATTTCGCTTTTTTCTCGATTATTTGCCAATTCAGCTGCGATATTGCTTTGATTAATCTGGTTAGCTAAATATTCTGCCAAACTATCAATAGTGGGATAATTCCAAACAATGGTGGCTTCGACGGGAATTCCCGACCAATCGGCAAGATCTTGGGCTAATTCCACGGCAAAAATTGAATCTAAGCCAAAATCAGCAAAAGACTGGCTGGTTTGGATAGTGGCTGGATTGACCTTTAATTTCTGGTGTAACCAATTACCTAACCACATTTCCACCTTTTCGGGAGTTTGTTGGCTAAGAAGGGACTTTTTCGGACTAGAGGGGATATTTACTCGGTCCTGGGGCGGTTGACTAGCAATTTCGACCAGAGAAGTTTCAGCTTGAGGATGAGTCTGTTTAGCTTCTGGTTCCAACATCAATAACTCGTCGAGTTGATAATCGGAACCGTCTAGACGTTGTTCGATATCATCAATAGATTGAGTATAATCGAGGATACGATCGCGGATAGTCGCCACCGAAGAAGCAAAGTTTTCTTCGGGTGTTCCCCGGAGAGCTTTCTGCACACATAAATCAAACTGCAATTGACTCCAAGCTAGGGCATGACTGTACTTTTCCCCGGGGTGAATTTGGGCCATTTTCGCCGTTGTTGCTACTAAAGCGGCGTAACAACCCAATTCTCCGATTAAAGAATAAGCCCAAGCTAAGGCGGCAGAACGATCACCCCAGAGATTAGACTGGAGACAACGCTGATTAATAGATTGGGCAGTGCTGTGGAGTTGCAGGGCAATTTCGGGCGCTTCCAGAACTTTTGTCAGAAATTCGCCTAATTTGTCCGTATGGGTGATACTTTTGCCCAAAAAGATTTTCAAACTCTCGTTAGGACCTTCGCCAATTCGTAAAACTCTGGCATCCCGGAGAATTTGCGGGGCAAGATTAGTTTCCATGTAACCTCTACCCCCCAGCATCTGAACAAGACTATCGGCCGCTTCCCAGAGGTAATCAGCCCCCGTAATCTTGGCAATAACGGCCATTTCCCTGGGAACGGCAACTTTTTGGTCTAATGCGGTGGTAATACACTTTAAGAGACTGGACAAGGCCACAGTAGCCCCAGTTAAATGGTCAAAACGGGCTAAAGTAATCGGACTTTCTAGTAATTTACCGGTAGCGATCGAACGACGGCTGGCATAACGTAACATTAATTGTAAACAGCGTTTCATGCCGCCAACTCCCATCATGCCAATGCCTAAACGGGCATAAAGTAAAGCATCGTCGGCGGGTTCAGTGCCATTGCCCAATTCTCCCAGCAATTGCTCTTTAGTGACTAAAACATCCTCAAAATAGATGGCATTTTGCATAATTCCCCGTAATCCCATAGTTAGGGATTCAGGTCCCAAACGCAGACCGGGGGTACCTTGACGGACAAGAAAACCTGTCAAACCGTTATTCCCCGGTTCTTCCGAATCAAGCAAACGGACAAAAACATTAATCATTCCGGCCCAAGCGGAACCATTCCAACGCTTAATGCCGCGAATTCGCCATTTATCTCGACCATCTGGCACCGCAACGGTACTAATTGCCCCGATATTCGCTCCTGCTTCGGGTTCCGTCATGCCAAAGGAGGATAATTGTCTTCCTGTCGCTAAAAGAGGTAATAATTCTTGCTTGAGGGAAATAGTCCCGTAGTTGAGCAGCGGACGGATACCTAAGCTGTTATTGAGACTCACCATCGTCGCCAAGGTTAAATCAATGGCGGCTAATTGTTCCATCACCTGGAGAAAATTGCGATTATTAAGGGCTATTCCCCCGTATTCTTCAGGAATCTGCATTCCCATCAGTCCTTGATTGCCAAAATCCATGACAATATAGGGCGGCACACAACGACGGTCATCAATCAGATGGGAATTAATGCGAGTTTTGGCGTAATCTCGCAACCAAGTCAAGATTTGCTCGGTTTTTTCTTGACTAGCGGTTGTGGGGTCAGCTTGGTGACTGCTGAGGGGGGGGGTTAGCGTCGGCATAGGGGATGAAATTAGTGGAAGTTGCTGGTTTAAATACTGTTGACGGCAAGCGTGGCGTTGAATTTTGCCGCTAGAAGTTTTGGACAGAGATGCGGGTTTGATAAAAGCGATATCATAAACTTGCAATTCGTGTTCTTGAAAAACGGCTCGACGAACTGCTTCTAGGGCTTTTTGCTGGTTAAAACGGCGAATTGCCGTTCTTTCTACCTCTTGAACTAGGACTAACTTTTCTTCTGCCTCGATTTCTACGGTAAAGGCGGCAGTTCCACTGGGGCAAAAGTCGGGATAGCATTGTTCTACGGTCTGTTCGATATCCTGGGGATAGTAGTTACCGCCGCGAATAATCATCAGGTCTTTCAAGCGTCCGGTGATGTATAGTTGACCCTGATGAATAAAACCTAAATCCCCTGTACGCAAATAAAAACCCTGTCCAGCATCGGCGATAACTGCTTGAAAAGTTTTTTCTGTAGCTTCGGGATGTTGCCAATAGCCTTGGGCAACGGTTTTGCCTTTCACCCAAATTTCTCCCACCTGCTGGGAGGTACAGCGTTGACAGGTTTCAGGATTAACAATGGCAATTTCTGTGTCGATTTCTGTTTGTCCACAACTGACTAAGGGTTGAGAATTTGGGTTTTTTTCCGTAAAAACGATTTGATGACGGTTTAAAGCGGCTTTTTCCACCCAGCAGATTTGAGGAACTTGATTTTTCCTGACAGCAGCAACTTTTAAGGTGGCCTCGGCTAAACCATAACCCGGACAAAAGGCGGCCAACTCAAAACCACAGGGGGCAAATTTACGAGCAAATTCGCTTAAAATTTCCATTCTTACGGTTTCTGCGCCATTTAAAGCCACTTTCCAACTGCTTAAGTCTAAATCCGTTAGCTGCTCCTCTTTAATCTTGTCAAGACAACGTTTATAGGCAAAATTAGGGGCGGCAGTGTGGGTGGCCTTGTATTTGCTGATGGCATTTAACCAACCGAAAGGACGTTGTAAAAAGGAAACCGGAGACATTAGATAACAGGGAAATCCTCGATAAAAAGGCAGTAAAATGCCATAAATTAGCCCCATATCATGAAAAGTTGGCAACCATGTCACCATAACGCTCTTTTCATCGTGTTCCCAGCCTAAATCTAAATCTCGGAGGTTGGTCAAAAGATTCTCGTGATTGACCATCACTCCTTTGGGAGTCCCCGTGGAACCAGAGGTGTATTGTAAAAAGGCTAAGGTATCTGCTTTTATCTGAGTGGGGTGGTCTTCGGCTAAACTTTTGCCGATTAAGCTATCCGTAGCTAGAAAGGGAATATCTCTGTCTAGTTGTGTTTTTAATTGGGCTAATTCCGATTGTGTGCTTAAAAGTAAGCTTGCTTGCGAATTATTAAGAATAGAAGTTAAGCGAGCCATCTTTTGGTTTTTCTTGGGCAAATTAACTGGAATTGCCACTACTCCTGCTAATAAACAGCCGAAAAACCCACTAATAAACTCTAATCCCGAAGGGTATGCTAATAAAACTCGTTCTCCCGGTAATAGAATCGATTGTAGAATATTTGCGATCGCTTGAGCTTCTCGAAATAATTCCCCGTAGGTAAGGCGTTTTTCTTCGGTTTCCCCATCGACTAAAAAGGTATAAGCAGTTTTTTGGGGTTGGTATTGGGCGCGATAACGAATAATTTCGACTAAATTGCTTATTTCTGACAAATTAAGCTTAGTATCTAAACAAAGGGTCATTGTTTCACTCCTCATTATTAAATGGAATCGAAGACAAAGATTTAATCCCCTCGCACCGAGACAAGTTTCTGGTGACGGAGAGCGAATGGAATTCTAGGGGTGATTTGGGCTTAAATTAAAGGTTTCTCCGTAAATTTCGCCATAGCAGAGCTTCTGAGTCCCAAAACGTCCCCCATACTCGCTCAAAGGTTCATCAGCGTATCCCAGGGCCAACAGACAACAGACATCGACCGTATCGGGAATTTGGAAATACTCGCGCAAGGGTTTAGCCACAAATCCTTCTAGGGGACAACTATCCACCCCCAAGCTTTGCGCCGCTATCATGAGATAAGTAACCGCAATCATAACTTGTCGGTTGCTCCAAGCTTCTGGAGACTGATAACAGGGTTTAAATTGGAAAAAAGGCGGAATGGCCATGTGCATGAACTTGGCCCGTTTTTCGGAAATCGTCCCCTCTTGCTTTCCTAACTCAATCACTTGATTAATGTAACCACGATGGTTAACTTGGCGATCGCCACAACAGATTAAAACCACGGGTGCATCGACCAATTTATCTTGTTCAAAGCCGAATTCTCGCAATTTTGCCTTATTTTCTGGTTCTCTAACCACAATAAATCGCCATGGTTGCAAATTATAACTAGAGGGTGCTTGGAATCCTAAACGAAAAATTTCCGCTAAAATTTCTTCGGGAATGGCATCGGTGCGAAATTTACGAGTAGAGCGTCTTTTTTGAAATATTTCAGCAATATTCATCATCTAACCCCTTTTATAAGACGTTTTCAACGGTTTAACCTAAAAAACTTTCGGGAATGGCCGGTCCCCATTGATAGAGAATATCTAACCCACCCGCGTGAAGTTCTGGCTCGGTAGTTTGCTCGAAAAGGTCTCCATCGGTAAAATGTTCAATGAGGCTACCGAAAGGATCTTGCCAATAGTCAAACACTTGACTTCCCAACAAATGGCGACCAATTCCCCACACAGGAGTCCATTCTTTTTCTCGTAACCAATCGTGGCCGATTTTAATAGAGTCAAAATCTTGCACCTCGAAGGCAGTATGATGGACTTTGGGGTGAGAACCTTGCAACATGGCGATGGTGTGATGATCAACCCATTCCTCTCCCCGTTGACAACGAAGAAAACCCCCGACTCGTAAACTGGGATGGCCGTAATAAATTAAATCTGTTGCTTTTAAGCCAAAAGTCTGCTGATACCAGTGATAGCTTTCCTCAAAGTCTTTGACATCAATAGCTAGATGACCTAGACGTAAAATAGGTGCGGGTTCTTTTTTCGGCCTTTGGGTGCGACCTAAACGGGTTTTCTGACTAGCGTGATTCCATTGCAAGGGTTCAGGAATCGGCAAAGGTTCCACTTCCTCGATACCGTAGACCAATTCTAGGTTAAAACCGTTGGGGTCAATAATTTTGATGCGCTGACCCCCACCAGGGGTGAACATCCTTTCCACAGGAGAAGCGGAGGCTAAAGTGGCTAGTTCATGTAAAACGGATTCTGATGTCGCTTCTAGGGCAAAACTGACAAATTTAGCTTCTTTTCCCCATTCTACGACATAGACAAACTGTTTTTTGCCTCTACCTCGCATATACAAGGCTGTATCGGTTTTAACCGCGGTAATCAGGCCAAAATCCGTCAAAAAACGTTCACAGAGGTCTAAATCCGGATGTTGATAGGTAACGTAGGCAATATCAGCAATTTTAGTCATACTCGGTCATCCAGTGGAATTGTCTAATTCGGCACAAAATAGCCAGGCAGATAGCGGTCAAAGTGCTGCCATAGCAAGGGTGAAAAGACTATAAGAAAATCTGAACCTTGTTGTGGTTGATTATTCCATTGTGGGTACACCCACAGTCAACGGCTAATTTTTCTTGCCCTCAATTGCTATCCCAGACTGGAGTTTGAGTAACTTGGGGGTGGAGAAAAACCTTGGGGAACTTCGGGGTTTTGCGGAAAATTTTTTTGAGAGATGTGGTCAAGGTTGTCTACCTCGCATCAATTGGACTTATTGAGAAAATATTCGCACCAATTGAGAATAAACAAAGGTTTCATAAGGGTTTCAGGCGGTGCAATGCTGAAGTAAATCTATTTTTTGAGGTACCCTCTAGAAAAATCCGCTATCGTTCGAGTAAGCAAGTCAGAGAATATTGGGATCAGTGGCAGCGGCAAAGATTATTTCTGTTTCCACTGCCCAAATCTTCCTCCGCAATGAATCTTGTTACACCTGAATGGCATCAATTGAAAACTTGCGAACTGGCAGGTCAAATTTTTCCCGAACGGTTGGATTTAGCATCGCCGTTAAACAAGGGATCGAAGCTTGCACTCAAAAAGGAGGATAGGAAACTCACTGTTTTAAGTTTATTCCCTAACCAAATCATTACTTAAATTTCTCAATTACCAACAAAGTCCTTAATTACTAAACTTGAGATCATGTCTAGAAAAGTTACTTATGGGGATATTCCCAGGCAAAGAACCAAATATCTGCTTAATGCTCTGTTAAAGTTTGCTAACTACGAGGTTGATAATTGTGAAAATCTGGCTATTAAATTTAGCTGGATTAATGAGAAAAAATTGAAAATTCAAGCCGAACTTAATGCTTTAGAAATGCTGACAGAAAAATGTGGTCAAAGGCTGGAGTTATGGCAAATTCGGGATGCTTTGACGGAATATCTTAACGAAAAATTTTTAGGTATTTTGGAAGATCATCGTCTCAATAATCAAGGAAAAATTCGTACTTTTCAAATTACTTTTTGGCAACGGGGTCATGATATTTTAACTAACCTAAGGAGCTTTGATCAAGAGTGGGCAAACAAAAGTAAACATCAATCTCCCGCAATTGCTGCTATTTTCTCCTCTTTAGATGAGGAAAAACAACAGGATTACCAGACCTATATTAAAGATTATGTAAAACGTCCACCTCTGGAGGAAAATTGTCTCAAAGTTCTTCAGCAAGAACAATCGTTGCTAAGAATTCGCGCACCTCATAATAGTGGCAAAACCCGTTTAGTTAATTGGTTAGTCCATCATCTCAAACAAGATAATTATCAACCAGTTATCATTGATTGTGAGGAGGAAAAAGCTACTATTGCCCTTAGTTGTGAAGACTTGCTGCTGTCGATTTGTCGTACCATTACCCAAGAATTAAAGATTAACGAATCTCTTCTCGATAAATTTTGGTCTCGTCCCGGAACTCCTGCCCACAAAACTCGACGATATTTAGAGGAATATGTTCTCCAACCCAGCGCTAATCCGCTGGTTTTTGTCTTTGAAAAATTTGATACAATTTTGGAAACTGAAACCCTCGGTAATGAAATTTGTGGTATTCTCAGAAGTTGGCATGAAAGACGTTCCCCACCTTGGCGGAAACTGCGCTTAATTATTATTCATTCAACGGAATTTTATAGCAACTACGATTTTTATGCCTCTCCCTTAATTGGTGTAGGTTATGTGGCTAGTTTATCGGATTTTAATGCGGAACAAGTTCTCTCTTTCGCTCAAGTTAATGGCATTAATTGGACGTTATCAGATGTTAACAAGGTCATGAACTTAGTGGGAGGTAATCCTTATTTAATTAAGTTAATCTTGGTAAAATTGCAAGAAGGGAATTCTCTAGAAAAGGTTCTAGATGATGCCTTGCAGGGACGAGAGCCATTTCAAAGTCATTTTTTCCTACTGATGAGATATCTGAAAAGTAATGCTAACCTACGGAATACTTTTAGGCAAATTATTCAGAAAAAAGCTCTGACTCCGGCTCAAATGAAAGGAGAATCTGTCCAATTTTTGGAACGATTGGGACTGATCGACAAAAATTATGATACCCTAGAGGTGCGTTGCAATTTGTATCAAGTATATTTTGACGACTTGCTTGATTAGTCTCGTTGAGATTCCAAGTGAAACTGAATTGAGTTTTCAAGTTTTGCTTCTAACTTACTCTTAACCCTCACAGTAATTGGTTCTCGATTAGATTCGGATTCATTATCTACAAACCTGAGGGAATTCCCTGAGGTGAAACTGGCCGAAAGATTGAGGTTTTCTAAATATTCTTGTATCAACTCTGAAGAAATTTTATTCTGGGATTGCAAGGCTCTAATAGCAGCTATAAATGATTGGGCCGCATCATAACTGGTAGCGGTTCGCCAGCTAATATCTTCTTTCCATAAAGCTTGAGCATCTCTGACAAAATTTTGGGACTTAATTAGATGGGAAAACCAAGGCACAGCCAAAACTAAATTATCAATAAATTTACCGCTATCAACCAACATTTCATGTTCATACATGGAATGACTCCCTAAAAGAACTAGCTTATTTTTCATATCTAGAGTGGTGCTGGTGTTCAACTGTTCAAGAGTATGGGATAATTCTACTAGCACAGAAGCTGATTCCAAACTGGGAAATAAGACAATTCCTCTAACTTGATCTTGGGAGAATGCTTTTAAAACTTCTGCGTCAATATCTAGGGAAGATGCTAAATCAATTACTTTAGTGATTTTACCGCCTTTTTTTTGGAAAGCTTGACGAAACTCTTGAGTAAGTTCTTGGCTATCAATCTGGTTAGAATTATTAAAAATAATTACCTTATCTAGATCATGTTGGCTGGCATAATTAGCTAAAGTTTCACCAATTTTTTCATTAGTGATAACGGTTCTAAAAAAGTATTCACTCTCAATTACATTCGAGGAACTTGTAGAAGAAATTAAAGTAATTTTGGCTCTTTCATAGATAGGTAAAGCCGCTAAGGTGGCTTCACTAGAATAATGTCCAATTACTCCAATAACTTTGGGGTCTTTAAC
This sequence comes from Microcystis sp. M_QC_C_20170808_M3Col, assembly GCF_007095505.1. Taxonomy (NCBI): domain Bacteria; kingdom Bacillati; phylum Cyanobacteriota; class Cyanophyceae; order Chroococcales; family Microcystaceae; genus Microcystis; species Microcystis sp. M_QC_C_20170808_M3Col. The sequence goes on along the minus strand of NZ_SFBY01000463.1, from coordinate 2,189 downwards.
GATTTCCTTAGCGACTATCTTAGCAACTTTTTCATCATTATTATCATTGGCAATAACGATATTTAAAAATAAGTTATTCGCATTTGTCGGTAATTGGCTATTAAATAAATATTGTGCTTGAGCAATACCTTTAAGGATTTCTTGGGAAATTTCATTTTTTTTGCCACTGGGAATAACCACCGCCAAAGTCACATAATTATTACTTAAATAAGCGATAGCATTATTATAATAAATCAAGATTTCTGCATCTTCAGGATGAGCAAGATAGGCTTTTTTGAATAACTGTTTAGCTTCCAAATAATTAGCATCTTGAAAAGCCAAAATACCCCGATCTTTATAAAAATTTTCCTGTTTGATAAGTAGCTTTTTTTCGCCTTGGCTAAATAGTTGAGGCTCCTTAGTATAGGGGATTTTATAAAAGTAAGGTAGCAGCCATGACTGGTAGAATCCCAACCCAAGTAAACCTGTAACAATGGTAGTAAATATTCCCGCTGCCACCATAAATAAACGAGATTGTTTTTGACGAGTAATGCTTTCAGATGCGGCTAAAAAACGATAATCGACACTATCTAATTCTTTATCTTCTTGCCATTTTTTAGATTCTTCTAACTTTTTCCCTGTCAGTAAACAACTTGTATCGGTAAAATTTGAGTCTTCCCACTTAGCAATTTCCGATTGATAAGGACGACTAGCTGCTAATACATTATATAACCATTTTTGATTAAAAATTGCCTGATAAATAGCATTAGCCACTCTAAGATAGCCCTGATTATCGACGATAACTAATCCAGATAGTAATAATTCATCATGTTCTGGTGTGTTACTCGCTTTCACCAATTTACCTTTTAAAACATTAGCATAAACCCTTAGTAAATACCCTTGGTCAGGATGATAAATAAGTCGCTCTCTTATACTTGATAAAAAAGCAGGTTCATCTTTTTTTTCCCAGTTATCAATAATGTGTTTATAAACAAAATCTCGCATCCAAGCTGATAAGAGAGACCGAGGTATTTGAACTTTAAACTTGGCCATTAAATAACACAATTTTTGAGTTAGAAAAGGTTGACCATTAGTCCAGCTAAAAATTTCTTGTAGAATTTCTTGAGGGGAAACACCCAACCCTTCTAGTCCTTGCATCAAGGGTTGACAGTTATCTTCTAACGACAGTCCATTTAATTCAATTGCTTTACCAATATTGAAAGGAGTTCTTTGACTATCCTGAATTAATTGATTGGGGGTAGCCGTGCCAATTAAAACAAATGAAATACGATTAAAATCTGAATTAACAACTCGCTTTTCATGACAAGACCTAATGTAAGCAAAAAAGTCATCAGTAGCAAAAGGTAGTTTTCTAACCACATCAATTTCATCAATAAAAATAACAATGCTGGTTGAAATTTTTCTCAATAAAATTTCTTTAATAAATTGTCTAAGTAACCCAACATTAGAAACAGATTGACTGGCGATCCAAGATTCTAAATCCGCCATGTTTAGGTTTAATTGTTCGGCAATTTCAAGAATTAAGGACTGATACCAGCTAGATTGATCTACTGATGTCCCTAATTCATTTAAATCTATACGGGAACAGGCAAATCCTTGGGCTTCAATTTGAGTTTGGATGCGTACTGTCAAACTCGACTTGCCCATTTTGCGAGAATTGAAAATATAACAATACTGACTGTTCATCAGAGCTTGGTACAATTCTAGATCGGCCCTTCTATCCACATAGCTGGGATCGGAAGGAGATAGGGTACTAGAAAACTTATAAATAGTCTCTGTGGTTCCGTTTTCTTGCATATTTCGCTATTTTATTGATCAGATAACCAAAACTTGGGTAAGTAATACCAATTTTCAATAATCGTGACTAACATCTGAAAGTGCAATTCGGCTCTGAGAGAGGAATTGCCCTTTGGAATGATCAACTAAGTCTGTCATTACTTTTGAAAAATGATACAATGCTAGGTTAAACTACACTAACCCCAGTGATAAATCCAGAAAAAACCTCGCTCACTAATAGCCGATTATTGGTAAGCTAGTTCTACTCTGAATGAGATTGGAATATTTTCTTAGGTTGACACTCCCCGCTCTAAAGAGACGGGGATTCTTGGTTCACAGAGATTACTTGCTTAGACAGAATTGCTTCTGAAAAAGTAGAGGTATTCTCTCCCCAAGCGTTTATTGGATCTAGC
>NZ_SFBY01000462.1:0-27972 GCF_007095505.1 Microcystis sp. M_QC_C_20170808_M3Col | reverse complement strand
TAAACTAATAAAACGGAGAGCCTATGGCTTTAGAAACTTTCGGAATTTTTGGGTTAGAAGTATGTTGTCTTGGCATCTTGTCTGTTGATTTAGCATAAAGGGTAACGAAGAGCCATTAAAAATAATGAAAGATTGCGTGAAAAACTAATTGCTCAATTTCAAACCTTTCTTTCTACAAAATCAATTGACTTAAATCTCAACGCATTGTACGCATTATGGATATTATCTCATCAAGATAATGGCCAGACTTTTGATGAAAATTTATTTCGTAAAAATGTAGAAAATTATTTACCTCGACCAATTTCTCATACTATTTCAAGGGTTTTGTCGTCAATTTTTTCCCATAAAGATAATTTCAACTTTTGTGATTACTTTGATTTTACTGAGCTATCGAATAATAGTGAGAGTGAAGGATTAGAATAGTGAGAGTGAAGGATTAGATGACTTTTACAAATTTTAAAATATATCGGCAATATCAATTGTATCTGAAGACATATCTTTTCTTAAAAAGATGTATAAAATACTACAAGCTCTTGAGCGACCAATATATCTTAATCTTCTTAAGCGAATGGTCTCAGAAATGGGTTCTGGTTCTAATTCCACTAATAAAATTATATGATTTTCTAAGCCTTGAAAATCGTAAATAGTTGACCAAGTAATTGTTTGTGGATGAAGAGGACTAGCGAGAGAGAATCGCTTAAATTTGAAAGTAGAAATTTTTGATGCTATCGAGTCAAAAAAGTTTTGACTTGGTTTTTTAGAAAAGAGGATTGTTATGTGTTTAGGTAAAACTTTTTCATCGTTGATTAATGCCAAAATATTGCTTTTTATGGCTTTAATTAAGTCTTCATCAGTTATGTAATAATCTGTGCTGACTTCCTTAAACTGTCTGACGGGCTTTTTTACTTTATAGGTTGGACTAATATATTCTTCGTAAGAATCAAAAATATTAATTGTGTTTCTGATTACTTTTTGCAGGGTATAATTAAAGGGTTTAAATATCTCTTGTATATCATTTTCATTAGTTTTTTGAGAATCATCTTTAAAAATTAAAATTGATAGATTAAACATTTGACTAGCATAGTCAGCTATTTTTCTTAAAAAATCACCATCTAATTGTTGTGCCTCATCAATAATAATTCTGACCTTTTCTAAATTTTCTTTATTTTCTAAAACTTTTTGTACTAAACTAAGTTCTTGAAGCGTAAATATCTTTAAAAGATCATTATTAGTTTCAACATTAAGCGAAATTTCCTTATAGATATAATCTTTTGAATCCTGAGAATTAGTAATGAATAAAACCAATTTATAAAGTTGAATATCTGAAATAGCTTGTGAGATTGCGAGTTGAGTTTTTCCTGTTCCCGCAGGTCCATCAATAAGGATTGGAGTTTTAACTTTATAAAAACCATCTAAAATTTCTTGTTGCTCTTTAGTCAGCTTAATTATAGTTTGTCCCTCATCTTCTAGTTCTGCACTTAGGGATTTTCTAAATTCTGATTTAGGGGTAATTAACGTTTTAATTTCTTCTACTATCTTTTTGCCAAGAGGTTGATGATGATTATTATTATTGCTATAATGACTATATATTTCGTTGATTTTCTCACCTAGATTTTTCAGATCATCTCTAAATAAAGTAACGTCTCTTTCCATAAAGAGAGCTAAATTTCCCTCTAAAATATCAATATGAGGAAAACAAATTGCATATCCACAAGGTATCCAACGATTTTTCAAACTAGAACGATTTTTCAAACTAGGTAGTTCACGTTTTAGTAATAACGGCAATTTTTTTGAGTTAGCTAATTGTTTTTCGTAGGGATTTTGATAAGAAATATTATCTCCCGATTTCCACTTATCATGTTCCCCGTCGTAAGAAAATCGAGTTCCTCCCTTGACTTCAATAATCAATAGACCTTTCTGGGGATGAACTAACAAGAAATCCGTTTCTCTTTCAGTTCTAGCTCAATCTTTATTCTTAAAAATCCAGTATCTGTCTTGAAAAATGTAAAAATCATCGTCAAGTTGAGATAGTAAATGATATACTTCTGATTCTCCCCGTAAATCAGGATTAGAAGGCGCATCTGGGGGAAACATTTTAGCCATAATTGATATTACCCATAATTAAAAACGAGCGATCACACAGTGTGCCTTCGGCAACGCAACTCTCTAAACCCTAACTTACCCAAAAATGCCTCATACTTATCTTGACTTCCAATAAAAGGCTCTTCGGTTTGTGTTAGCGATTTTTGTCAATTGTTTTTGCTCTAGAGCGAACTAATCAATTAAGTCTCTTGCCAGATAAGGATTTAGTCGATTTATGCCCCCCTATCGAACCATAACAAGTAACGAAGAGCCCAATAAAATAAGGAAGTAAAGCGATAAATCAACAAAATGCTATGGTCATCAATCTCAATATCCCGCCCTCCCAACCATCAGCTAATCTAAAGGTAAAAATACTGATAGAAACCCTTAAAAATGGTCAATATGCTGTATCTATCGCTGAATTGCCTCATTTTCGAGTCCAAGCACCCACCAAAGAAGAAGCCATTTCCCAACTACAAACAACCTTTATCGAACAAATTAGCCAAATTGAAACGATATCATGGACAACACCCCTAGATAACCCCTCACCCAATTGGCGAGAATTTGCAGGTATCTTTGAAAATGACGCAGATTTTCAAGAAATCATGGATACACTTCAAGCAGAACGTACTTTAGATGATGACAGTGAAGTAGATCCCTCATATTATCTGTAGAGGATAAAGATTTGTGTCTCAATATATTCTCGATACTGACCATATTTCCCTAATTCTTCGCAATCATCCCCAAGTTATTGCTAATGCGTCCCGTCATTCCATTTCCGTTACAATCATTACTGTTCAGGAACTTTTCAACGGTTGGATGGGTAAAATTAACGCTCCTTGGGCTATCAATAATCTGCCCCAACTCTACTCAAAACTTTCAATAACCGTCAAATATCTGCAAACAATTGAGATTCTAGACTTTACAAACCAAGCAGATAATCTTCTCAAACAATTACTTAAAGAAAATCCGCCTCTGCGAAAAAATCGCCTACAAAAAGCTCTGCGAATAGCTGCTATTGCATTATCACTTAATGCTACAGTCGTTACTCGTAATCAAAGAGATTTCAGTTTAGTACCCAGATTATCAATAGTAGATTGGACGGGGAGCTAAAGCCAGTTTTACCCTTTTATTTCCCTAATTTTACCCTTAAACTGTTCTAAATTCTCTCTTAAACTCTCATAAATACTATTACTCCCAAATGGGGTCGTGATTCCACAGTGGTGGTAAGCCATATTGCTGCCCTGTATGAAGTGTGTATAATACTTATTAATAAAAATAATTTATCCGAATCAGCATTAAAACCTCTAACTTAATGATAACTTTTCTGATAAATATCTTTTTGTGGCTCGTGAAAAGCTTATTCAAGCACCAGTCGCTCACAGAACAAAATCATCCTTCTAGTCCGACTCTATTCCCTTGTCCTAGTTATGGTTCTCACCATACCATCAAGAAGAGTTCTACTGATCATGATAAATCCAAACGTCAAGGTAACACTCGTCCCTGGTTGCCTGGCCAAGTTTTCCACAATACTGTTAATCTTTTATTTCTTCTGGTGTCCCCTAGTTCTGCATACTGTAATTCTTGGGCTGCCCATTTCTCCATTTTTTTCCTGACATCTCAATACACTCCTTCTTTCAAAACTATACCTCTCAATCGTTTCCGCCTTTTTTAAGTTTCTTCTCTTTTTGTTAATCAAAGATGTGACCAATGGATACCCTAAAAGGAGCGAGGTTTTAAACCCAAAATTCTGATAAAGTAAAAATCGTCCCGATACCTTGACTGGTTAAGGGAGAGAACGTCAATAGTTTGTTAAATAGTACATATAAACCAATGCCACGTCTTCGCTCGATTATTTCCCTAGTTTTAGTCCTAGTTACTACCCTGCTGGTTAGCTGCAGCGGTCCGCAAGCAACTATCCCCAGCGTTTACAGTCCCCAAAAAATCGAACAGTTACAGGTTTACATCCAACCCATAGAAGGATTTCGCCAAAAAATGAGCGTTTTGCAAGACCTCATCGCTGACAAAAATTGGGTAGATACTCGCACCTATATCCACGGTCCCTTGGGGCAATTGCGTCAGGAAATGGTAGGATTATCCCGTAATTTACTGCCCAAAGACCAAGAAAAAGCCAAGCAGTTAGCGAAAAATCTTTTCGTTCACTTTGAACGTATCGATGCGGCAGCCAAAGAAAAAGATGCTAGTCTTGCCGCTACTCAATTCCAAGAAGCATTAAAAGACTTCGATGCTTTCTTAAATATTGTTCCCGGTTAGTTTGTATCGGGAGACAGAATCGGTTATCAGTTATCAGCTTTTTAAAAAAATCTCGGGCTTTTTGCCTAGAGATTGTTGTCAGAGAGAAGCACACAAAAACTTTTTTCTTATGGTTATTGAGTTTAAAAATCAAGATAGAAAAAAATAGTGAACCTTACCTTTTCCCAACCAACTGCTTTTTATTAACCATTGGCAGGATCACTTAGTTTAGCAGTTATCTTAATAGTGAGGTACGAAGTCTCTGGTTTTAGGGAACAGGCAAGAGGGAGCGCCGGAGTTGGGGAAGTGGGGAGAAGGGAGCAGGGGAGGGGGGAGAAAAAAGCTGATGACGGCTGAGAGCGGGGGGAATCATGGCCATTTACAATTGCTTAATAATTGTTGCCACTGCCGTGATAATATGTCTTGTGGCTCACCTGAGCGTCATAGCTCGGAAAGCAATCTAGATATTGAGATTAGTCTATCGCTGATTTAGGTGTACCTTGTCTGATCCATCGATCGAATCTCCCCCAACCCCAGAAACCAACCCGCCGTCAGATCCGATGCGGGAATACTATCAACTACAAAACACTTTATTGATCACCACCCTGATCTTAAGCGGTCTGATCTTTATTCCCGTGTGGTGGTTTTATTCCCTCAATACCGCCCTTAATTACCTATTAGGGGCAATGGTGGGAGTTGTTTACCTAAAACTCCTGGCCGGGGAAGTGGAAAAATTGGGGGTAACGAAAAATCGGGTGGGCAAAAAAGGATTAGCCCTATTCGCTGGATTAATCATCATCGCCAGTCGTTGGCAAGAACTGCACATAGTGCCAGTTTTTTTGGGTTTTTTGACCTATAAAGGGGCGATCATCGTCTATACTCTGCAAACCATCTTCAAGTTGGAGCAGAAAGCCGATTCCTAACCCCTTTGACCGTTAAAATAACCCTGATTTGCGAACCCGAATCTCTCCAAGGTGGAAATGTTAGACAGTTTAAGTGTGCTTAATTTTTATAGCCTCGCTTCCCTGGAAGTGGGACAACACTGGTACTGGCACATCGGCGGACTAAAAATTCACGGGCAAGTGATCGCGGTCTCCTGGATCGTCTTCGCTATCTTAATCATCGCCTCGATCGCCGCTACCCGCAAGATCCAGAAAGTTCCTAGCGGTATTCAAAACCTGATGGAGTACGTTCTGGAATTTCTGCGCGATTTAGCCAAAAACCAGCTAGGAGAAAAGGAATATCGACCCTGGTTGCCCTTCATCGGCACCCTATTTTTATTTATTTTCGTTTCTAACTGGTTAGGGGCATTGATTCCTTGGAAGTTAATCGAACTGCCCGAAGGAGAATTAGCCGCCCCCACTAACGACATCAATACCACGGTGGCGTTAGCCCTACTGACTTCCCTCGCTTACTTCTACGCGGGCATCAGTAAAAAAGGACTCGGTTACTTTGCTCACTACCTAGAGCCGATTCCCGTGCTATTACCGATCAAAATTTTAGAAGACTTTACCAAACCCCTCTCCCTCAGCTTCCGTCTTTTCGGAAACATCCTCGCGGACGAGTTGGTAGTGGCCGTATTAGTCTTCCTTGTCCCCCTAGTCGTACCCCTACCCCTGATGGCTCTCGGTTTATTTACCAGCGCTATTCAGGCCCTTGTCTTCGCCACCCTTGCCGGGGCCTATATCCATGAGGCCCTGGAATCGGAACACGAAGAAGAACACGCTTAAAAGCGAGGGACAAAAAAAGAAAAATTTCTTAGGGAAAAGTGTCCAAATAATAGGATAATAACTAAGAAATTATTGGTCGAATTCAGGATGAGCAACTGAATTCCAGGATCGTTCTTTCCCAAAAACTCTTTCGGGAGTTTTGAGCAGAAAACCAGCCATTTTTTACGGCTGAGAACGCGCTCTGTAAACAACAGATTGAAATTGATTAGTAAATAGAGGAAAAAATCACCATGAACCCCACAGTAGCTGCCGCTTCCGTTATCGCCGCCGCCCTCGCCGTTGGTTTAGCCGCTATCGGCCCCGGCGTTGGTCAAGGTACCGCTTCTGGAGAAGCTGTTTCCGGTATCGCCCGTCAACCCGAAGCTGAAGGAAGAATTCGTGGTACCCTTCTCCTCAGCTTGGCATTCATGGAATCCTTAACCATCTACGGCTTGGTTATCGCTCTCGTTTTACTGTTCGCTAACCCCTTCGCCTAATTAAAAAAGCAGTGGGCTATCAGCCCCCAGTCCGCAGCTTGGCGGGAGAGTTTTCAAAACTCTAAAAAAACGCCGAAGGAGCCAACTAAAAAGTCTGGTTTTTGGGACGGAAGGCTGATAGCTAGTTAAGGGAATTTTGCTGATCCCCCCTGACAGTTTATTGTTAAAGCAGGGGGATCGTCTTCCTTTTTTGAACCTGCCTATAGCTTCTATTTATCAGGAATAAATCAATGTTTGATTTCGATGCCACCCTGCCAGTGATGGCACTACAATTTATTCTTTTGGCAGTGATCCTGAACGCCGTTTTTTATAAACCCCTCAGTAAAGTTTTAGATGAACGGGCGGAGTATATTCGGCAAACAGAAAGCGGAGCCAAAGAACAACTAGCCAAAACCGAAGCACTGGTACAAGAGTACGAATTGCAATTAAGTTCGGCTCGTAAACAATCCCAAGAGATTATCGCCCAAGCGCAAGCCGAGGCCCAAAAACTAGCCAGCGAAAGAGTTGCCGCAGCCCAAAAAGAAGCGATCGCTCGTAAAGAAGCCGTCGCCGCCGAAATTGCCCAACAGAAAGAAGAAGCCTTTCGTTCTCTAGAAGGACAAGTAGCCTCTCTTTCCCGTCAAATTCTCGAAAAACTCCTCGGCCCCGAACTCGTTCGCTAAACCCCAGCCCTTGGTTAATAACAGTGATCAGTGAAAAGATAGAAGTCAGTCGTCAGAAGTTAGAAGACTGATAACTTACCTCTGATAACTGATAACTGCATAACCTACTCCCCGCCCTCAATAATCATGATCATCGACACAGTTTTATTATTAGCCACGGAGGCGAAGGAAGCGGCAGCAGAGGGATTCGGCATCAACCCCGATATCCTAGGAACGAACCTATTTAACCTCTCGATTCTGCTCGGTTTAGTCATCTTCTACGGCCGCAAAGTTCTCGGACAAATCCTCGGAGAACGTCAGTCGAAGATTGCTGAAGCTTTAGCCGAAGCTGAAAACCGGAAAAATATTGCCGCTACCGCCCTCGCCGAAGAACAGAAAAAACTCGCCCTCGCAAAACAAGAGGCCGAAAAAATTATCAATAATGCTCGATCTAGAGCTAAAACTGTCACCGCCGACATCGCCGCCCAAGCCGAACTCGATATTCAAAGAATGCGCGAAAGTGCCGCTAAAGATCTCTCGGCGGAACAGGATCGTGTTTTAGTAGAATTACGCCAAAGAATTACCGCTTTAGCCTTAGCTAATGTGGAATCCCAATTAAGCACCGGCCTGGAAGAATCGGTACAACAAACCCTAATTGATCGCAGTTTGGCCAACCTAGGAGGTAAATAGATGCAGGGAAGTTTAATCAGTTCAGAAATCGCCGAACCCTACGCCCAAGCATTACTTTCCGTCGCCCAAAGCAGCGGACAATTAGAAGCGATCGGCGGCGAAATTAAATCCCTCTTGGAATTGCTAGAAAATGCTCCCGATCTAAGAGCTTTTATCGGCAATCCCGTGATCAAAGAAGAAGCTAAAAAAGCCGTTCTTTCCCAAGTAATGGGGAGCAGTGCCAATCCCTATTTAACTAACTTCATGATGTTATTAGTCGATAAACGTCGGATTCAATTTTTAGAACCCGTTTGTCAACAATATCTCACCCTGGCTAGAGTGCTGACTAACACCGTTTTAGCGGAAGTTTCCTCGGCCACCGAATTGAACGATAGCCAAAAACAAATCGTCATCGACAAAGTGAAAACCCTGACCGGGGCAAATGTGGTCGAACTGAAAACCAAAGTTGATGGCAGCCTCATCGGTGGTGTGGTGATCAAAGTCGGTTCTCAGGTCTTTGATGCCAGCATTCGCGGTCAACTACAACGCCTCAGCCTCTCCCTGCGCTAAGGTCATCTAATCTCCCTTTTTTGCCGTTTTTTCACCTCCTAATTTTTTACTTTTTCCCAGATTAAACTATGGTAGCTATCAGACCCGACGAAATTAGCACGATTATTCGTCAACAGATCGAATCCTATAACCAAGAAGTACAGGTCTCCAACGTGGGAACCGTCCTGCAAGTGGGTGACGGTACTGCCCGCATCTACGGCCTACAACAGGCCATGTCGGGAGAACTATTAGAATTTGAAGATGGAACCGTCGGCATCGCCCTTAACCTCGAAGAAGATAACGTCGGTGCAGTGTTAATGGGTGACGGTTTCGGGATTAAAGAAGGCGGTACGGTGAAAGCTACCGGTAAAATCGCTCAGGTTCCCGTGGGTGACGCCTTAGTCGGCCGCGTGGTTGATGCTCTCGGTCGTCCCATCGACGGTAAAGGAGACATCCTCGCCAGCGAAACCCGTCTGGTGGAATCCCCCGCCCCCGGTATTGTGGCTCGCAAATCCGTCTGTGAACCGATGCAAACCGGCATTACCGCTATCGATGCCATGATTCCCGTCGGTCGTGGTCAACGGGAGTTAATTATCGGTGACAGAAAAACCGGTAAAACAGCGATCGCCATTGACACAATCATTAACCAGAAAAGCGAAGACGTGATCTGTGTCTATGTCGCCATCGGTCAAAAAGCCTCCACCGTCGCCCAAGTAATCGACACCCTCACCCAAAGAGGCGCCATGGATTACACCGTGGTGGTGGCCGCTAACGCTAACGACCCCGCCACCCTCCAGTATATCGCCCCCTACACCGGAGCTTCGATCGCCGAATACTTCATGTATAAAGGCAAAGCGACCCTAGTTATCTACGATGACCTCACCAAACAGGCTCAAGCTTATCGTCAGCTATCCCTGCTCATGCGTCGTCCTCCCGGTCGGGAAGCTTACCCCGGCGACGTTTTCTATCTCCACTCCCGTTTACTAGAACGCGCCGCTAAACTCAGCGATGCCCTCGGTGGCGGTAGCATGACCGCCCTGCCGATTATCGAAACCCAGGCCGGTGACGTTTCCGCCTATATTCCCACCAATGTAATTTCGATTACTGACGGTCAGATATTCCTCTCCACCGACCTCTTTAACGCTGGTTTCCGTCCCGCTATTAACGCTGGTATTTCCGTATCCCGCGTGGGTTCGGCGGCCCAAACAAAAGCGATGAAGAAAGTGGCCGGTAAATTAAAACTAGAATTAGCCCAGTTTGACGAATTAGAAGCTTTTGCTCAATTCGCTTCTGACCTTGATGCGGCCACCCAAGCACAACTGTCTCGCGGTCAGCGTCTGCGTCAAATCCTGAAACAGCCCCAAAACTTCCCCCTGGCCGTTTGGGAACAGGTCGCGGTGGTTTATGCCGGTTTAAACGGTTATCTCGACGATATCGCCACCAATAAAGTTATCGATTTCTGTACTGGCCTACGGGAATACCTGAAAACCAGCAAACCTCGCTACGTTGAGATCGTTAGCACTGAAAAACAACTCAACGACGAAGCGGAAGGCCTGCTCAAAGATGGCATCAACGAGTACAAACAAGCCTTTAAATAATCTCGGTAATCAGTAAATGAATGTTGGTAATGGGGGTTAGGTTTTAGGGGATGGGGTGTTGAGGTTTTGGGGTTTTGGGGTATTAGTTGAAATTTCCCGATCTCCCCATTTCCCCACCTCTCCATTCCCTCCTAAACCCCGACTCTTGACTGATGACTGATGACTGATAACTGATAACTGATAACTGAATTATGCCTAATCTCAAAGCGATTCGCGACCAAATTCAATCGGTCAAAAATACCAAAAAAATTACCGAGGCCATGCGTCTAGTAGCGGCGGCCAAAGTGCGCCGCGCCCAAGAACAAGTTCTCTGTACCCGTCCTTTTGCCGATGCCCTCGCTCAGGTACTTTATAATCTGCAAGGTCGTTTGGCCTTTAGTGATGTTAATTTACCCCTACTGGCCCAACGGGAAGTAAAAACCGTGGCTCTGTTGGTAGTGACAGGCGATCGAGGTCTTTGTGGCGGTTATAATACTAACGTCATCCGTCGTGCCGAACAACGGATTAATGAATTAAAAGAGCAAGGGATTAACTATCAATTAGTTGTTGCCGGCCGGAAAGCGGCACAATATTTCGAGCGCCGCAATGCTCCCATTGCCGCTAAATTTATTAACCTTGAACAGATTCCCACTGCTGATGAAGCTGGCACGATTGGGGATGAATTGCTTTCCTTATTTTTATCGGAAACAGTTGATCGCGTCGAGTTAATTTATACTCGTTTTATCTCCCTGATCAGTTCCACTCCGGTGATTCAAACCCTGTTACCTTTAACTACCCAAGGTTTAGCGGTACAGGATGACGAGATTTTCCGTTTGGTGACTAAAGAGGGAAAATTTAAGGTACAACGGGAAAAAATGGCCAGCCAACCAGCGCAGGTTTTTCCCCAAGACATGATTTTTGAGCAGAATCCCGTCCAAATCCTCGATTCTCTCCTACCTTTGTACTTAAATAACCAATTACTGCGCGCTCTCCAGGAATCGGCAGCGAGTGAATTAGCAGCCCGGATGACGGCGATGAGCAACGCCAGCGAGAACGCCAGCGAGTTAATCGGGACTTTAAGCCGCACCTACAACAAAGCGCGTCAAGCCGCTATTACCCAAGAATTGCTAGAAGTAGTAGCGGGAGCCAACGCTCTCTAGGTTTAAGCCATTTTTTCTTTTGATTATCAGTAGGAGTGATTTTTTTCACTCCTTTTTTTATATAGGGCTTGCTGAAAAAGTAGGGACGAAGAACACCTAAGGATGATTAGATTGTTTTCTTAAGCACAATCTCAGAGCGACTATCAAAACCTATATCCCCAATACCAACTACTTCCCAACCTTGAGAGCCCAAATCATTAAGAATTTGTAGCAAATCCGCTCCTACTTGGTTGCCATTCAGAAACCAGACCACAGCATTAGGTTCATTCTTTCCTACAAGAATCTGATATTGGAAAATAGCCATTTGACCTCTTGTATTGGGTTGCCTTTGGATCAGTCCAACGGAATTCTAGACGAACTTTTCCAGGTAATACCCCCAATTAAGATTTTATTAAGAGTTCATTCTCGCACCTCTAGAAGTTTAAACCATGTCACTCGCTGAGTTAATTCCTCTGGTCAACAATCTGAGCCAGTCAGACAAATTATCACTCTTTAAAGTCCTAGCCACACAAATCCCAGACGCTGAACTACAATTCATCTTCTCCGCATCAGAGTACCCAATTTGGTCCCCCTACGACGCAACGGCAACTGCAAACATCCTGGGGCAGATGATTGAGGATGACCAAGGGGCATCTGCTCATGCCTAGTACAGTTGAGTTTCCCTTTTCTGAGGATGAAGCATTACCGACAATTCCTATCATTCTCAGTTATGCAGACTCTTCTTTTTCTACGAAGGCACTGGCCGCTACAAATCTTGGATGACACTGATAGCTGGACTTCCCCCGTATAAACATACTAGCTATGGCTAAAAGTCTCACACAGCCTGAGTTAAAGCAATATAATACTAACGGACTACTGGACACAAACTCCTGAAGTCCTTACGCAGATAGGGTTCAAAGCAAAATTTTTCAAATTTGACTTTTCGACTATTATAGCTTGTTTCGGGGCAGAAAACCAGCAAAAACATGGCTACAGAGCGAATCCCTTACTCTAGAGATTAATGACACTATCTGTTAAAATCAGGTTAGCGATCACTATACAGCCAACTCTAGGTCATCGCTCTACTCCAGATACAGTCAACGGTACAGCCATTTTCAAGTGAAAAATGTACCCAGTAGCCTCTTTTCAATTTTTTCTTAGAAGCGACCTGCAGTAAGGGTTTTGTTAATTTTCTAGTATTTATGTATGGGGGAAGTCCAGTGATAGTGGCTCTCTTATTCTTTGTCTGATCAGTTTAAGTTACTATAGAATCGATCAATCTTTGTGTCCTCTGTGTCTCTGTGGTTCCTTCCACTCGCTCGCCGGCAGGACTGTATCTTAGAATACATTTTACTCACCAAACCTAAGAGAGCTACTTTTTTAACGTCAACCCAACTACTTAAAGGAGTAAAGAGCATCTCACCTTTGTAACTCCTAAATTAAGTTTTATGTCAAGCTATTTTGAAAGCCTTACCAGAAGCAAGTTTTAGCGACAAGTATAATTACTCACTTGCATAAGTGAGATGCTCCCCAATCCTAACTGTTCCGCCGCCAATCCAGATGGCAATAAATTCTGTGAAAAATGCCGCTCTAAATTGTTCTTACAAGAGCGTTATCAAGCAATTAAATTAATTGGTCAAGGAGGATTTGGTCGCACTTTTAAAGCGATAGATTATAGTAAGCCTTCTCGACCTTATTGTGTGATTAAACAGTTTTTTCCCTCGGCTCAAGGGACTGATACAATTGAGAAAGCCTCAGAATTATTTGAAAAAGAAGCAATCCAATTAGAAAAATTAGGAAAACATCCCCAAATTCCTGAACTTTTCGCTTATCTCAATCATGATGATGACCGTCAATATTTGGTACAAGAATATATTGAAGGACAAAATTTAGAACAAGAATTAAGAAGCCAGGGGGTATTTAATGAAGCCAAGATTAAGGCTTTATTAACAGATATTTTGCCGGTTTTAGATTTTATTCATAGTCAGGGAGTAGTTCACCGAGATATTAAACCAGAAAATCTTATTAGACGTAACTCAGACAAGAAAGCGGTTTTAGTGGATTTTGGCGCGTCTAGAGTTGTTACACCTCTTAATCGTTCTGTTACTGGTACGGTAATCGGTTCAGCGGAATATGTCGCTCCAGAACAAGCTAACGGTAAGGCGAACAATCCTAGTGATTTGTATAGTTTAGGAGTCACTTGTATTTATTTGTTGACTCAGATTTCACCCTTTGATTTATTTGATACCAGTGACCATGAATGGATTTGGCGACAGTTTTTAGTTAATAATAATGTTCGGGATGATTTAGGGCGCATTCTTGATAAAATGATCGAGTTTGGGACAAGAAAGCGTTATCAGTCAGCGCGGGAGATTTTACAAGATTTGACGGGACAATCACCAGCAACTTCGATACAAACACCAGCAACTCCCCGTTATTCTCCAACACCAGCAACCCCCGTTATTCAAACACCACCACCGCCTAAAGTTGCTGCTAATATTGTGCTTAAAAGTGCTAGAGGTGTTAACTACTCCAAATTACAGCAACTCCTAGCAGCAGGAAACTGGAAAGAAGCAGACGAAGAAACAGGTAAAGTCATGTGTCAGGTCGCCGGAAGGGAAAGCGAAGGATGGTTGAGACGAGAGGATATTGATAATTTTCCCTGTGAAGATTTACGAACTATTAACCAACTTTGGCTAAATTATAGTAATGGTAAGTTTGGCTTCAGCGTCCAGAAAGACATCTATGAGAGTCTTGGTAGCACGATAAAGTATAATGGCGAAATAGAAGATGTGGAAGTATTGGAAAAGTTCGCCGATAGCGTCGGCTGGAGACAAGGAGGTGGGTGGTTGACAGGCCGACAATTAACTTTTAATTCAGCAGTCTTTAATTCAGCAGTCCCCAAGGGACACCTACCCGTACCTGGGGTTTTCGGCGGGGTGTTTCTGGGTATTGCTGCGTGTGGTGTGCCTTTTCTCGCGCAAAGACTTGTAACCTGTAGGATATGACGATCTCAGGTCTTTTTTCAAGGATAATTTTGGGTACTTTTTCTACGAATTCATGGGCTTTTTCCCCATTCGATACCTGGTACTGGTTGCTGTCATCAAGCTATCGGTTTCCAGTAGTAAGCTACTTTGCAGATAAGTCAACTTTTAATTCTCGCTCTTCTACTATTATTTAGCCCTCATCAATAAACGGATTTTTAATCTTTAAACCGGAAATTTCCTTAAAATCATCAACATTTCTAGTGACCAAACATCCATTCTGGCTCAATGTTGTCGCGGCAATAATGGCATCGGGAATCTTGATTTTATACTGTCGTTTCAGTTGAATAGTCAGATCTTCAATTTCTCTCAATATGGGAATTAATTCAAACTGTGAGAGTAAATCTTCAATTATCTGCTCTTCTTCCTTAGACAAAGTAGGAAAACTGAGTAACTCAATTCTGACAATTGGTGAGATAAAAATCTGATGCAAACTCAAAAAAGCTTGGGAGAAAAAAGAAGTAACTATATCATCATCGGCTAAATAATAAATAAAAATATTGGTATCATAGACGTATTTCATCCATCCCACTCCCGACGAAGAGACTCTACATGAGATAGCATTGCCGCTTTTTTATCCTTAAGAATACCTTTGGCTTTAACCACCTTTTGATAATCTTTTTGCCAAAGCTGAAGCAGTGAATCTGGCACGTCTGCTGTAATAAAATTTTCATCCTCAGCAATCAGATAATTCCTTGGTATTTTAATCAGTGGCACAGCTTTTCTCCTAATACCAAACAGTATTTAATGTCTCTGTCATAGACCATCATTATATATTATCATCACAAGTACGGTAGAGCCACCAAGCCAAGGAATATTCGGGTGATAAAACTAACTTTGTTTAATTTAGAGCGGGATTAAGTAATTCTACCTGACAGCGTAATGCTGCATCTATTAATTGCTTATCATTGGTAGCCAATGGTAAATCTAAGCGCAAAGCAAGCTCTAAGTAAGCAGCATCATAAGAAGCTAATTTTTGTTCTCTTGCTAGTGTTAAAGTCCTGCCAAAAGCTTGGACTGAAGTTAAAGAATCAATAGTAATAAGTAAAGACTGTAACCAATTAATCGATGCTTGAGTTTGCTCGACCGTCATCCGATTTCTTCGGTTCTTCCGAACTTACACTGTAGAAAATTCCCCAAGCTCCCTCTCTGTCCAGTAATGCTCTAAAGTTGATAAATATCAATCTAACAAAAACTCAAAGCCTTACTATACAAGCTTTACAAGCATGAGTTGTTAATAGTTTTACATGACAGGTTCGGTAGAGCCATTTCTTCTTTCTGCGACTAGGAGAGTATTGACAATCTCTAAAGACCAAATTTCGGGAACAAATGCTTCGGCGTTTGGCATTATGTCTAATACTGCGTTAGCATAATCTTTATCTTCATCGACCAAACACCAGCTAATTGCTACCGAACAATCTAAAACGAACTCAATCAAAACCGCCTCCCTTCTTCTCGCATGGCACGAATTTCACTTTTAGGTAAAGCTACAGTTTTTTGAAGGCGGCGCATTCCTGAAATAGCTTGGGTAATAGATTGCTCTACTACTGGGTTGCCCCAGGCATTATAGCGAGGTTTTCTTTCCTCTTTTCTACTTGCTAAATCTTCACTGACTTCTTGAACCGCTTCAACGGTTACTGTAACATTTACTTCAGTTTCTTTAAAATCGGACGGTATATCTAAATGTAAGATTCCATCTCTACCAATCTGAGAACGTAGTTTAATTGTTGGCATATTAAAACCTCGTACATTCTTATCCTTTTGCCCCTTTATAAGCAGTAAAACGTAGTAAAACGTAGTGGACTGTTTCAGCTAATTTGGTGTATTAGAAAAATGCTATAAATTTTATAATCTAAGACTTTAAGCCGAAATCTATTGCCCTATTTTAGTTGAAACAGTCCAGTAGGGTGCGTTAGACGGCAAAAATTGCTGATTTGACTGGAAGGTGACAATCCGTCGTAACGCAGCACCTATCATCAACATTTACTCATACCGGCGGTTGCGTTTGCGGATAATCCAGAGGATAAACCAGATAACGAGGGCAAGTAGGGCTATTTTTGAGACGGGAGCCAGATATTCTTCCACAAGGGGGTAATTTTTCCCTAAAAAGTAACCTGCTGCCGTTAAAAAAACGACCCAGAGGGTCGTGCCGATGGTGGAGTAAACTAAAAAGGGAATCATCGCCATGTGATTCATCCCAGCAGGTAGGGAAATCAAAGTTCGCACTCCGGGGACCAAACGACAGAGTAAAACCGCTTTACTACCGTGACGATTAAACCATTGATTGGCTTTTTGAATATCTTTAGCGGAAACGGTAATCCATTTGCCGTATTTATCGGCTAGTTTTTCGATTTTTTCCTCATCCACAACCCGACCGAGATAATACCAAGGTAGCGCTCCGACTACGGTTCCGACAATCCCCGCTACCACTGCCGGAATAAATTCCATTTGTCCCTCATGGACGGTAAAACCGGCTAGGGGCATAATTAATTCTGAGGGAATGGGAGGAAAAAGATTCTCTAAAAACATTAATAGGGCTATGCCTAAATAGCCCATCGAAGTCATTGTATTTGTAATCCATTCAGTCATATTTTTTTATGATTTAGAAAACAGTTTAAAAGTAAAAAAAGGGGGTTGGGTGTTAGGGGTTGGGAAGTGGGGAAGTGGGGGAGTGGGGAAGTGGGGAAGTGGGGAAGTGGGGAAGTGGGGGAGTGGGGAAGTGGGAGAGTGGCAAGAATAAATAAAAGCAATCTCCTGACTCCTGACTCCTGATAACTAATAACTGATAACTGATAACTGATAACTGATAACTGATAACTGATAACTGATATTAGGTTCCGGAAGTCCAGGAGTTGATATATTCTAATTGGGCTTCGGTGAGGGTATCGATTTCAATCCCCATGGCTTGCAGTTTCAAACGGGCGATTTCTTGGTCTAATTCGTAGGGAATTGAGTAGATGCCGGGGGCCAATTTACCTTTATTTTTAACCAAGTATTCTACACCGATCGCTTGGTTAGCGAAACTCATATCCATAACGGCGCTAGGATGACCTTCGGCGGCTGCGAGGTTAACTAGGCGACCTTCACCGATAACAACGACGGATTTACCGCTTTTTAGGCTATATTGTTGGGTAAAGTTGCGAACTTCCTTAACATTATTCGCTTTTGCGCCTAAAGCTTGCAGGTCGATTTCAATATCAAAGTGACCGGAGTTGGAAACAATCGCCCCATCTTTCATTAGGTCGAAATGTTCAGCCCGGATAACGTGCTTGTTACCAGTAACAGTGATGAAGATATCGCCTTCTTTAGCGGCTTCATCCATGGGCATAACGCGGAAACCGTCCATCGCCGCTTCAATGGCGCGTACGGCGTTAATTTCGGTGACAATTAGATTAGCGCCTAAACCTTTGGCCCGCATAGCGACACCTTTACCACACCAACCATAACCAGCCACAACCACGGTTTTACCGGCAAGGAGGATATTGGTGGCGCGAATGATACCATCAAGGGTAGATTGACCTGTACCGTAGCGATTATCAAAGAAATGCTTGGTTTCTGCGTCGTTAACGTTCATTGCGGGGAAGGATAACACCCCGGCTTTGAGCATGGCTTGCAAACGGACGATACCGGTGGTAGTTTCTTCGGTAGTACCGATAATGTCGGGTAATTGGTGACTTCTTTCTTTAACCAGGGTGGCCACTACATCACAACCATCATCGATGATAATCTGGGGTTTGTGATCGAGGGCGATTTGAACGTGACGGTGATAGGTGTCGTTATCTTCCCCTTTGATTGCATAAACGGGGATGCCGTAATCAGCGACTAAACAAGCGGCCACATCATCTTGGGTGGAAAGGGGATTACTAGCAATTAATAACGCATCAGCGCCACCGGCTTTGAGTGCGATTGCCAAATTAGCGGTTTCGGTGGTAACGTGACAGCAAGCGACTAAACGCAGTCCAGCAAAGGGTTTTTCGATGGCGTAACGTTCGGCTAATTGACGCAAAACTGGCATTTCCCGACCAGCCCATTCGATGCGTTGTTTGCCGATGGGGGCTAAACTAATATCTTTAATGTCGTATTTCTGTTGAACTGGTGTTGCTACCATAAGGGGTTTTCCTTGAATACAAGCCTAGGCTATTGGTTAATTTAACTTAACATTGTCTGGGGATTTTGGCTAATGTCAAGCCTTCCACCGGTTTTTTATATAGGAAAAAATTATCAATACCTCGCTGACCTATCCAGAACTCAGTATATTGTCTCTATTCTGACCGATTATTTAGTACAATTAAACTATCACACAAGCTAAATTAAGCTAGAAATCTCTATCTCGTGATGATAAGATAAACCGATGGGCGAGAAACTGACAGGCGTTAATCCCAAGATAATCCAATGGGCAAGAGAAAGGGCGAGATATTCTCTTGAGTCTGTGGCGGTCAAGTTTAAAAAAGATGTTTCTGTTATCGAGAAATGGGAGTCAGGAGAGGACTTTCCTGCCTATAGTCAATTGGAAAAGTTAGCAGAAATATATAAACGTCCCCTCGCTTTATTCTTTTTCCCAGAACCTCCCCTAGAAGCGGAGGAAAAACAAGAATTTAGAACTTTGCCAGACTTTGAAATCGAAAATTTGGCCGCCGATACTATCTATGCTTTACGACAAGCAAAAGCGATGCAATTGTCGCTCTTAGAAATTAATAATGGTATTAATCCTAGTACCAAGAAAATCTTTCAGGATATTTCGGTTAGTTCTAGTGATGATTTAAGGAAATTAGCCGAACAGATCAGAAATTATTTAAACGTTACTCTAGAAGAACAACTGACCTGGAATGATCGGGAAACTGCCTTAAAAAAATGGCGGAGTGCCGTGGAAGAAGCCGGTATTTTTATTTTTAAGCGTTCTTTTAAGCAGCGAGAAATTTCGGGATTTTGCTTGATAGATATTGAATTTTCAATCATCTATCTTAATAATAGCACGGAAAAATCTAGACAAATATTTACCATTTTTCATGAATTAGCACATATTCTTTTGCAGACTAACGGAATTACTAAGTCTGACGATAGATATATTAATAGTTTGCAAGGAGAAAATAAATATATCGAGATATTTTGTAATAAATTTGCTGCGGAGTTTCTGCTTCCTAATCATGTTTTTTCTGAGATAATCAGAGAAACAATAGTTAATGATAAAAATATCTCGAAAATTTCCAGTGATTATAAGGTTAGTCGAGAAGTAGTTTTACGAAAACTGTTAGATCATAACTTAATCTCCCAGAAAGAATATACTCTTAAAGTAAGCGAGTGGTACAGTGAGCAGGTGGGAAAAAGTCAGGACAAAAATAAAAAATCTGGAGGTGATTACTATGCTAATCAGGCGACATATTTGGGAGAAAATTACCTAAAACTTGTGTTCAATAAATACTATCAAGGTCAATACGATATCGAGCGCGTTGCCGATTATCTAAACATTAAAAAAGTTGCTATGGTGGAACAACTTGAACAATATTTATTAGACAAGGGACTGTTTTGATGGTTTACATTTTTGACACAAGTAGTTTTAAGGTTTTAGGAAACTATTTTCCCAAAAGTTTTCCTACCGTTTGGCAAAAAATCGATTTGCTTGTGTCAGAAGGTAGGCTAAAATCAGTACGCGAAGTGCTTAAAGAAGTAGAATATGGCAATAATAAACAATTTGTTTTAGATTGGATAGACTTCAATAAACAAATATTTTTACCACCCACTGCTCAGGAAACTTTATTTATTGCCGAAATTTTTTCTATCAGAAACTTTAAGGATTTAGTGAGTGAAAAAGCAAGATTACAAGGAAAACCAGTGGCAAACCCATTTATTATTGCCGCTACTAAGATAAAAGACGGTTGCGTAATTACCGAAGAAGCCTTAAAGCCTAATGCTCCCAAAATCCCCACAGTCTGTCAACACTTTTCTATCGATTGTACCAATGTTCAGGGTTTAATGGAGCGAGAAGGTTGGCAATTTTAAAACTAAAATTAATGGATAAATTGCCAATAAATTTATATAACGAGTCGTGCCAGATTGATTTTCTAGTTGAAAAGGCTTTTTCTGGAAAACTAATAACCATGTTCAGCCAGAAATTCTAGGCTAATCTCGCTAGGAGCGTGATAAGAGCGCATTCCTAGCAATTTTTCCACATATTTGCCTAAAATATCCCCTTCTAGATTCACCCAATCGCCTAATTTTAAATGGGAAAGATTGGTTTCGGCGTAGGTATGGGGGATGACAGCCACTTTAAACCAGCTGCCGGAGGCATCGCAATCGGCCACGGTTAAACTGATGCCATTAACAGCTATACTGCCCTTACCGACGATGTAACGAGCTATGTAGTTATTCCACTCGTCTTCTAGGGAACTAGGGGCAGCAAAGGTCATTTCCCACGAATTAGCCACGATTATCGATTCTAATAAACAGCCAATTCCGTCCACATGACCGGTGACAAAATGACCGCCGATTTTACTACCCACCCGCAGAGAGGTTTCTAGGTTAACGTTGGTTTCTGTGTGAATCCTTCGTCCCAAAGTAGTGCGCTGTAGGGTTTCTGGGGAAGCGGTGGCCAGAAAACCTTCTGGGAGAATTTGCTCAACTGTCAAACAAACCCCATCCACAGCCACACTATCACCAATCATTAAATCTTGGAGAATTGTATTAGAGGATACAGACAAATATAGTCTATCAGTATCCACGACCCGAATCGTTCCCAAGGCTTGAATTAATCCTGTAAACATCTGCTTTTTTCTCGACTATAAATCTTTGTGAGTGAAAGATTGGGCATTTTCCCCAGAATAATCGGCGACAATATGACCATCTCCGGCTAATTGATATTTGTAGGTCACTAATCCCTCTAATCCCACCGGACCGCGGGGGGGCATTTTTTGGGTACTGATACCGACTTCGGCCCCAAAACCGTAACGGAAACCATCGGCAAATCGGGTGGAACAATTATGAAAAACTCCGGCGGCATCGACTCGATCGCTAAAGGTTTTGGCCGTGTTAAAATTTTCGCTGACAATGGCTTCCGTGTGTCGAGAACCGTAATAATTAATATGTTCGATTGCCGATTCTAGACTATCGACAATTTTAATTGACAGAATTAAATCACTATATTCGGTTTGCCAGTCTTGTTCTGTGGCCGATGGCACGTTAATAATCTGACGAGTTGCTTCATCTCCCAATAATTTAACCTTTTTTTCCTCTAATGCCTGGGCCACTGCGGGTAAAAATTGTCTAGAGATTTCTTGATGAACTAATAAAGTTTCAATGGTATTACAAGCGGCAGGATATTGAGTTTTGCCATCGACGGTAATCCTAATTGCTTTGCTTAAATCGGCTTCTTTGTCGATGTAGAGATGACAGATACCATCGGCGTGACCAAGCACAGGAATGCGGGTATTATTTTGGATATAACGAACAAATTCGTTAGAACCTCTAGGAATTATTAAATCGATGTATTGATCGAGTTTTAATAGTTCCTGAATTTCTTCTCGTGTTGTTAATAATCGTACCGCTGCCGGATTAACTTTAGTTTGACTCAATGCCTGATGAATAATTGTTACTAAAGCTTGACAAGAACGGAGCGCCTCTTTCCCCCCTTTTAAAATAACGCCATTACCAGATTTAATCGCTAAACTGGTAATTTGAATTAAAGCATCGGGACGAGCTTCAAAAATCACCCCTAAAACCCCCAAAGGACAGGTTATTCTCTGAAGAATTAAACCTTGATCTAATTCCCGATTAATTTGCATCGTAGCTAAAGGATCTGCTAATTTAGCCACATCTCGCACCCCGGCAATAGCGGCTTTTAATTTGCTGGGACTTAACTCTAATCGCGCACATAAAGCCGGAGATAATTGCATCGTATTGGCAGTTTGAACATCGGCGATATTAGCTGCTAGTATTTTATCAGCATTGGCAGTTAAAGCCTCAGCAATAGCCTCTAAAGCTTCATTCCTTTCTTCGTTAGTCAGGATAGCCAGTTGACGACTCGCTTGACGGGTTTCTCGTGCGATTTCGGGGAGGGATAGAGAAGTTGTAACCATAGAAAATTAAAAGTAATAACCGCTATCTTGTTTATTTTATCTTATTTTTGATCAAGCTTCAGGGTTATTTAGGGTTATCAACTCTTGCCCTAATCATCATAAATCTAGTTAACCAGAAAAAATAGCCGAAATTAGTGATTTTTCTATCCTAGACCTGTAGAGACATTAGAGTTAACATCCCTACAGAATCTAGACTATCTAGACTAGATTGGCAATCAGACAGTTAGATACCTCTTGACGCGCCCAATTATCGGCGGCTAAAATGTCATCTAGGCTAGGAGTAGAACTGTTATGAATTGCAAAGCGATCGCAAACTTTTTCGATCACCCGGGGAATATCTAAGAAGCTAATCTTTTCTTCTAAAAATAACGCTACCGCTTGTTCATTAGCCGCATTTAATACTGCTGGCATTGCCCCACCCGCGCGGCCGGCTGCGTAGGCTAATCCCATACAGGGATATTTTTGATGATCGGGTTCTTTGAAGGTTAAACTGCCGGCTTTAACTAAATTTAAAGGTTCCCAATCGGTATAAATTCTTTCAGGCCAAGACAAGGCATATAACAGGGGTAAACGCATATCTGGCCAGCCTAATTGAGCTAAAACCGAGGTATCCTGTAACTCAATTAAAGAGTGAATAATACTTTGGGGATGAATAACAATATCGATCGCATTATAATCGACACCAAATAAATAATGAGCTTCGATAACTTCTAGACCTTTATTCATTAAAGTAGCCGAATCGATGGTGATTTTTCTGCCCATAGACCAG
Source organism: Microcystis sp. M_QC_C_20170808_M3Col (assembly GCF_007095505.1). Lineage (NCBI taxonomy): Bacteria > Bacillati > Cyanobacteriota > Cyanophyceae > Chroococcales > Microcystaceae > Microcystis > Microcystis sp. M_QC_C_20170808_M3Col. Next base: position 4,974 of record NZ_SFBY01000462.1, on the reverse strand, counting down.
TTAGGATGTTTGAGGGCATCAGCTACAGTTACTTGAGACAATTTTTCCACCGGTAAATCGCGAAAAGCACCCCCAGAAGCAGTGAGAATAATCTTTTTTAATCCCCCCGGGGGAACTCCCTGTAAACATTGAAAAATAGCTGAATGTTCCGAATCGGCAGGTAATAATTTAACTCGGTGTTTTTCCACTAAAGGCAGCACCACCGGACCGCCAGCAATCAGGGTTTCTTTATTAGCGAGGGCGATATCTTTACCAGCAGTAATAGCGGCAATTGTCGGCAGCAATCCCGCACAACCGACAATTCCCGTGACGACGCTTTCGGAATCGCCATAACGGGCCACTTCGATTACTCCTTCCTTTCCTGCTAAGATAATCGGGGTGTAGTCAAGGTCGGAAATTAGGCTTTTCAGGTCTTCTAGTTGACTTTCGTTATTAATCGCCACGATTTGCGGGCGAAATTGCCGAATTTGCTCCGATAGTAGTTGAATATTATTACCCGTGGCTAATCCCACCACTTGAAACTTATCGGGATGATCGGTGACAATATCGAGAGTTTGAGTACCGATCGAGCCAGTAGAGCCTAAAATCGAGATTTTTTTCATTAGAAACTTAATATAATTTGGGGATTAGCTTTAAATATACGTTCTCTGGGGTCCTTCTGGCACGTCGGCATAAATATTAAACATTTGTTAAAAAAGTTAATAGTTTGACTTTTTTGTGGTAAGGGTTAGAAAAAGTCAGCGATCGAGATGGTGACAGAGAAGAAATCAAGCAGAAAGGCTAATGGATTAGGCTGTCTAACGGGCGGCCTCGTTTTTTGCCTCTTATTTCCCCTGTGTGTTTACATTTTTGGTTGGCTATCCTTCGCTCTTGGCCCGATGGGTTGCGCTTTCCCCAGTCAATGTTCAGCAGAGGGGGAAATAATCAAGTTTATCCTATCAATGATTTCGTTTTTTGGGGGAGGATTGGCAGTACCTATATTCCTCAGTTATGCCGTGGGAAAAGATGTCAGGTTTGGGTTAAGTCGGGGAAAAAATAGCCAAACTTAAGCTTAAGTTCGGCTATTTTTATAATCTATTTAACTACTGGATAAAACTAACTTTCTGTCGCCGTTGCCGTGGTGGGAGGTAACTTAATATTAGTAGCTAATCCCAGAATTTGCAGTAGACGGATGGTCATCCAAGTCAGGTCAACCTCCCACCATTGTAGGCCATGACGGGCCGAATACTGATAGGCATGGTGATTATTGTGCCAACCTTCACCGAAAGTTAAGAGGGCAACCCACCAACAATTTTTAGAATTATCGTGGGATTCATGGCTAACATAACCAAATTTGTGGGTGGCGCTATTGACAAACCAAGTGGAGTGGAAAACTAAGACCAAGCGAACAAAAATTCCCCAAATTACAAACGGCCAACCACCCATAGCATAGAGAATTAAGCCTAAAACAATTTGGATAGGAACAAAATAATTTTGACAGAATTTATAGAAAGGATCGTCGGCGATATCTTGGGTAAAACGAGCAATTTCTTCGTCGGCAGGAATTTCGTGCAGCATCCAACCCATGTGACTCCACCAGAAACCTTTATTAGAATCGTGGGGATCGGGAGCAGTATCAGAATATTTATGATGAATACGATGTAGGCCTATCCATGCGATCGCACCTCCCTGACAAGCGAGGGTCCCGCACAAAACCAGAAAGTATTCTAACCATTTGGGAGTCTTAAAACTCCGATGGGAGACCAAACGATGGAAACCGAGGGTAATTCCTAAACCCCCGGTAATCCAATAGAGAATCAATGTTACTCCCACAGCGCCCCAGCTAAAATTGCTAGGCAAGAAGGCTAAAAGAGCCACTAAGTGGATAAAAGCCATGTAGATGAGAGTCACCCAGTCGATGGGAAGTTTTTCGGAAGTCGCAACAGTCATTGAATAACCCAAAGGGAAACAACAGGAGACAGAGCATCATTGTCTTATCTGTCTCGATTTGACACAGGAGGAACTTTGACGCTTATTGAATAGTAACAAATATCACATATTGTTTGATGGCTATCCCCTCTCTACTCCACAGGGCAGAAAAGGCCTTACTCCCCATCTTTTCGGAAATTGACGCACAGGTCAAGGAAAATCTCGCTAAAATCCTATTGGGAAAGTATGGCGAAGCGATTGATTTCCCTAAGTGAGGGTTTTTATCGGCAATGCTATCGGACGGGAAAGCCGCAGTCAATACAGCATAATCTCTTCTATAAACAGTAAATAAGGTAATTTATAGATAAAAAAAGACAAATAAGTCGAAAATATCTCTTTTATCCGCTCATAAATCTATATTATTTAGCCAGATTAAATAGAACTCAATGACTCTTAACTTACCTAAACAAATACTTCAGGCTGATCATCCTCATCCCGTGGCGATCGGTGAAATTGTCTCGATAGCGATCGAAGCTCTCTGGAGTAATAAACTGCGGACTCTGTTAACCATGTTAGGGGTGATTATTGGCATTGCCTCCGTGATTGCTCTCACCTCCGTAGGCCAAGGAGTACAAAAAGCCACCGAACAAAAAATTCAATCTCTAGGTACTAATGTTTTACAAATTTTACCAGGAGAAGCCAGAACCGGGGGGATTAGTCTCGGCCGCGGTTCCAGTAGTACCTTAATCTGGGAAGATGCCAAAGTTATTCAAAATCAAGTTCCCGGTGTACAGGTGGTCTCCGCCTATCTGCAGCGTCCGGCACCAGTGCTAGCGGGCCAGGTCAATCATGCCACTAATGTGGTGGGAATCGATCTTAACTACATGAAAGCGAGAAATACAGAACTCAGCCAAGGTCGATTTTTTACCGAGGAAGAAATGGCACAGGCGACACCAGTGGCGATTTTAGGCTCGACTCTGTTAACAGAACTCTTTGGCGATGATACTAATCCTATTGGTAAAAAGCTTTGGATTGAAAGAAAAAATAGTTACGAAATTATTGGGGTATTTGAGCCAAAAGGTGCAGAAGGTTCGATCGATCGCGACGATCAGGTCTTTATTCCTCTGAGCAATATGTCTTCTCGTCTGGTCGGCAATAATTCTTTAAGTGGTAAGGCTGTTAACGGCATTTATGTCAAAGTTGACCAGCAAGATCAGATGCAAAATGCCGAGTATCAAATTACTAATCTTTTGCGTCAGCGCCACAATCTCGCCGCTTCTCAAGCCGATGATTTTAGCATTAGAAACCAAACCGATGTGGTCAAAACCTTGACCACGGTAGTGGGTTTGTTTACAGTGATGCTGGTGGCGATCGCTGGCATTTCCTTAGTAGTCGGTGGTATTGGCATCGCTAATATCATGTTAGTTTCCGTGGTGGAACGCACTAGGGAAATCGGGATTCGCAAAGCTGTGGGGGCTACCCGTTCGGCAATCCTCCAACAGTTTTTAGCGGAATCGGTGATGATTTCCCTGACTGGCGGCGGCATCGGTGTCTTATTGGGAATTTTAGTAGCCCTCTGTAGCGCCCAGATTTTCCGATTTCCCTTTGTCTTGTCAGGTTGGTCGATAATCAGTGGATTTGGCTTATCTTTTTTCGTTGGTTTGTCAGCAGGAGTAATTCCTGCCCGTTCTGCCGCTCATTTAGACCCGATTACCGCTTTACGACGGGATTGAGGCCAATACACCCTAAAAAACGATTAAGCCATCTTGAAGACGGATCACCCGGCGGGTTTGGGCAGCTACATCAGGATCGTGGGTGACAATCACAATCGTGATCCCCTGTTGATTGAGTTCGGTTAGTAAATCCATCAGTTCTTGGGACGTTTGTGTATCTAAGGCCCCCGTCGGCTCATCGGCCAACACCAGAGCCGGTCGATTAACTAGGGCCCGGGCGATGGCGACTCGCTGTTGTTGTCCCCCAGAAAGTTGGCTAGGCCGATTGTGGAGATAATTAGCCAATCCAACTCTAGCTAAAGCTTGCATCGCTCTTTGACGACGCTTTGGCTTGGGAACATTGGCATAGACCATCGGCAACATGACATTTTCTAGGGCAGTGGAGCGGGACAATAAATTAAATTGTTGGAAGACAAAGCCAATCCTCTGATTGCGAATATAAGCCAGTTGGTTATCGTCCAAGTTCTTTAAGTTTCTGCCTTCTAAAATATATTGTCCCCCCGTCGGGCGATCGAGGCAGCCGATAATATTCATCAGGGTTGATTTCCCGGAACCCGAAGCTCCCATAATGGACACGTATTCCCCCGACCGAATTTCCAGATCTATGCCCCGAAGAACAGGAATTTTCACTTCCCCTAGAGAGTAAATTTTTGTAATTGTCTGCAAGAAAATCATCGTTTTTACCAGGGGTGATTTAATACCCACATTCCGCAGGTTGACAAACAAAAAAAAATCATTAAACCTGAAAGCCTTTCTGTGCAAGGGCTTTGTCTAATTTAGTTCACTTGAATTAATCTGTTTGTTGATATTGATAATGAATCCTCCTTATTGAGAATTGGTTGAGCAAGGCTTGTACGATATTGCTTTGCGAAAATTATCCCTCTTTTGTCAGTTTAGGAAATTTCCAAATTACGCCGTTTCAGCCAAAGATAAATCAAGGTTTGACAGACAAAAGAGGGGGGAGCATCTCACCTTTGTAACCCCTAAATCAGGTTTTATGTCAAGCTATTTTGAAAGCCTTGCTAGAAACCAGTTTTAGGGACAAGTATAATTGCTCACTTGCATAAATGAGATACTCCCAAAGAGGGATATTTATGAAGTGGAATCTGAACTGCGGAATCTTGGATATAATCTAATTATGTACTAAAAACAGGAAATTCATGACAAATATTCACTCGATCATCGGTATATTCCCCTCCAATGAAGAAGCAGACATAAGCTTTTACGCATTTAAGTTACATTAACAGCATTACCCTTATTTTTAAGTTTTCTACTCCATTTAATAATCAATCCCCCTTCATTTAAAAGCTGATTGACTACTTTTTCCAGTTCT
>NZ_SFBY01000461.1:0-8163 GCF_007095505.1 Microcystis sp. M_QC_C_20170808_M3Col | reverse complement strand
TCATGATCAAGCTAGAGGTTTAAAGACTGATCGGGTTCCAATTATTTTTATTAATAAATATTTTACACAATTCATACCAGGTAAGCAACATAGCTCACCACTACTACCGAATCATTACCCCTTTCGGTTACTTGAATCGTTTAAAAGCTTGGCTCTGTGTTTTCTTCACTCCTCGACTAATTGGCTACTTTTCTTTTCTATATACCCAACTTAATCGATTGATAAATTCGGCTCTTCGGTTTGTGTTATGTGGCGATTTTTGTCAATTGTTTTTGATCTAGAGCGAACTAATCAATTAAATCTCTTACCAGATAAGGATTTAGTCGATTTATGCCCCCATATCGAATCATACCAAGTAACGAAGAACCATAAATTCTTTATTAGAATCCGTTTTTCCCTGTCATTTCTGTCTTCCCGTTCCCTAGAGTGACAGAAGAGGGATAGAACGCGAGATTTGACAACTTGCGATCAAACTCGATAAAATTCGTGAGGAATGGGGGTCTCCAATTTTGGTTACTTCCTGGTATCGCCCGCAGGCCGTTAATCGCGCCGTTGGGGGCGCGTCTAGCTCTCAGCACCTTTAGGGTCGCGCGGTCGATATTCGTCCAGTCAGTCCAGCTTCTTTGGTTAAGTTTCAGTCGTGGCTTGATTTGCACTGGTTCGGAGCGCTAGGGTATGGGGCGCGGCGTGGTTTTGTCCATTTGGATACTCGCAACGGCAAGGGATGGCGAACTGGTGGACAAAAAGGTTTCCGGTGGGTTTACTAGGGAAACCATTGATTTTTGCGAGAGTCATCGAATGCTCTGGTGTCAGCAAAAGCGCGAGAAGATCAGGTTATGGCCTCAATTTTACAGAATTGTTTGATTGTTTTTTGAGAATCTATCTATTGAATTTTCTATATGGTCTGGTGGGGGATAAAAGGGGGAAATCGGCTTCCGGAGCGACAATTGATCAACTTTTGTCAAGAAAAATCACCAGTCTGACCCTGACTGAGACCGTCCATAGCAGAAAATGTCTCTCCTATCAAGGATTAAGACAATTTTAATTATTGTTAAGCATAATGAACAGACAAGAGAACAAAGACTTATCATCTACTATTGATGCTTTCGACTGGAATCTCACCCAAGAGGAAAGTCAAGCGACATTAACAAAAGGTGGGTCAGATTTCAACTTGCCTTTTTTAGGTTAAAAAATCTATCCTCAAATAAAACGCTAAGTCTATTGTCGAGAGAGGAGAATCCTCATGGCACTCCCCCCCAAAGCGGTAGCTAAAGTGATTGTAGATAAAGACCCAGTACCTACTTCCTTTGAGAAGTGGGGTCAACCGGGGCATTTTGATCGCACTTTAGCCAAAGGACCCAAAACCACCACCTGGATTTGGAACCTACACGCCAACGTCCACGATTTTGATAGTCAAACCAGCGATCTAGAAGATATTTCTCGGAAAATCTTCAGCGCCCACTTCGGACATCTCGCCGTTGTCTTCGTTTGGCTGAGTGGAATGTACTTCCACGGCGCGAAATTTTCTAACTATGAAGCTTGGTTAACCAACCCGCTCGCCATCAAACCCAGCGCCCAAGTGGTCTGGCCGATCGTCGGTCAAGGCATCCTCAACGGCGATGTGGGCGGTGGCTTCCACGGTATTCAGATCACCTCTGGTCTGTTCTACCTCTGGCGCGCCTCCGGGTTCACCAACAGCTATCAGCTATACTGCACCGCTATCGGTGGTTTAGTTATGGCGGGTCTGATGCTGTTTGCCGGTTGGTTCCACTACCACAAAAGCGCACCGAAACTGGAATGGTTCCAAAACGTGGAATCGATGATGAACCACCACTTGGCGGGTTTACTCGGCTTAGGTTCCCTAGGTTGGGCCGGTCATCAGATTCACGTTTCTTTACCGGTGAACAAACTCCTCGATGCTGGAGTCGCTCCCCAAGACATCCCCTTGCCCCACGAGTTCATTCTCGAACCGAGCAAGATGGCGGATTTATATCCCAGTTTCGCCCAGGGTTTGACCCCCTTCTTTACCCTTAACTGGGGTGCTTACTCGGATTTCCTCACCTTCAAAGGTGGCTTGAACCCCGTGACCGGTGGTCTCTGGCTTTCCGATACCGCTCACCATCACTTGGCGATCGCTGTATTATTCATCATTGCCGGTCATATGTACCGTACCAACTGGGGTATCGGTCACAGCATGAAGGAAATCCTCGAAAACCACAAAGGTCCCTTCACCGGTCAAGGTCACAAAGGACTGTACGAAATCCTGACCACCTCTTGGCACGCTCAGTTAGCGATTAACCTTGCTCTCTTAGGTTCGCTAACCATCATCGTGGCCCACCATATGTACGCCATGCCGCCCTATCCCTATCAGGCGACTGACTACGCCACCCAACTATCCTTGTTCACTCACCACACTTGGATCGGTGGCTTCTTAATCGTCGGTGCGGGAGCGCACGGAGCGATCTTCATGGTACGGGACTACGATCCGGCCAAAAACGTCGATAACCTGCTCGATCGGGTGATCCGTCATCGCGACGCAATTATCTCCCACCTGAACTGGGTATGTATTTTCCTCGGCTTCCATAGCTTCGGTTTATACATTCACAACGACACCATGCGGGCTTTTGGTCGTCCCCAAGATATGTTCTCGGATACGGGAATTCAACTACAACCCATCTTTGCCCAATGGGTACAAAGTCTCCACACCCTAGCCCCCGGCAACACCGCTCCTAACGCTCTAACTACCGCTAGTTATGCTTTCGGTGGCGACGTGGTAGCAGTGGGTGGCAAAGTGGCCATGATGCCGATCACTCTCGGTACTGCCGATTTCCTCGTGCATCACATCCACGCCTTCACCATCCATGTAACCGTGTTGATTCTCCTCAAAGGGGTTCTCTACGCTCGCGGTTCCCGTCTGATTCCCGATAAAGCAAATCTCGGTTTCCGTTTCCCCTGCGATGGTCCCGGTCGCGGCGGTACCTGCCAAGTTTCGGGTTGGGATCACGTCTTCCTCGGCCTGTTCTGGATGTACAACTCCCTCTCGGTGGTAATCTTCCACTTTAGCTGGAAAATGCAGTCCGATGTCTGGGGAACCGTCGCCCCCGATGGCACTGTCACCCACGTTACCCTCGGTAACTTCGCTCAAAGTGCCATCACCATCAACGGCTGGTTACGGGATTTCCTCTGGGCGCAAGCGGCCCAGGTGATTAACTCCTATGGCTCTGCCCTGTCCGCCTACGGAATCATGTTCCTAGCCGGTCACTTCGTCTTCGCGTTTAGCTTGATGTTCCTGTTCAGTGGTCGCGGCTACTGGCAAGAATTAATCGAGTCGATCGTTTGGGCGCACAACAAGTTAAGAGTTGCCCCCGCTATCCAACCTCGCGCCCTGAGCATCATTCAAGGTCGTGCCGTTGGTGTGGCTCACTACCTCTTAGGCGGTATTGTCACCACTTGGGCATTCTTCTTGGCCAGAAGTCTCTCGATTGGCTAAACTTGCCTATAAGGGCTTGCCAGTCCCCCGTGGATTGGCAAGACTAGGCTCAACCAGCGTCGATTGACCGATACCACTGTAAGCGTTTCCTATTACAGTGGGTGAATTGAAAAAAGGAAATAACCAGCACTCGTGTAAGAGCCTCAGTTATTTAGAGAGGAGAATTTCCTAAACAGCTATGGCAACTAAATTCCCTAAATTTAGCCAAGATCTAGCCCAAGATCCGACTACCCGTCGGATTTGGTACGGGATCGCCACAGCCCACGATTTTGAAAGTCATGATGGCATGACGGAAGAGAATCTCTACCAAAAGATTTTCGCGTCCCACTTCGGCCACATTGCAATCATTTTCCTGTGGACTTCCGGTACGATATTCCACGTCGCTTGGCAAGGTAACTTCGAGCAGTGGATCAAAGATCCCTTAAACATCCGTCCCATCGCCCACGCGATTTGGGATCCCCAGTTCGGTAAAGGCGCTGTAGATGCCTTCACCCAAGCTGGCGCTTCTAACCCGGTTAACATCGCCTATTCCGGGGTTTACCACTGGTTCTACACCATCGGTATGACCTCCAACCAAGACCTATACCAAGGTGCGGTGTTCCTGCTGATTCTCTCGGCGATTTTCCTCTTTGCTGGCTGGTTACACTTACAACCTAAGTTCCGTCCTAGCCTCGCTTGGTTCAAAAACGCTGAATCTCGCCTGAACCACCACCTCGCCGCTCTGTTCGGTGTTAGCTCCTTAGCTTGGACCGGACACCTCGTTCACGTTGCTATCCCCGAATCCCGCGGTCAGCACGTTGGTTGGGACAACTTCCTCTCCACTCCCCCCCACCCGGCGGGTTTACTACCCTTCTTCACCGGTGACTGGGGTGTGTATGCGGAAAACCCCGATACTGCTAACCACATTTTCGGTACTGCCCAAGGCGCGGGAACTGCGATTCTCACCTTCTTAGGTGGTTTCCATCCCCAAACCGAGTCCCTCTGGTTAACCGATATGGCTCACCACCACTTGGCGATCGCTGTGATCTTCATCGTGGCTGGTCATATGTACCGCACCAACTGGGGCATCGGTCACAGCATCAAGGACATCCTCAATGCCCACAGACCCCCCAGTGGTAAGTTAGGAGCCGGTCACAAAAATCTTTATGACACGGTTAACAACTCTCTCCACTTCCAACTCGGTTTGGCTCTGGCTTCTTTAGGCGTGATCACCTCTCTGGTGGCGCAGCATATGTACGCGCTACCCCCTTATGCTTTTATCGCTAAGGACTACACCACCCAAGCGGCTCTCTATACCCACCACCAATACATCGCTGGGTTCCTAGCGGTGGGTGCTTTCGCCCACGGTGCTATCTTCTTCGTGCGTGACTATGATCCCGAAGCGAACAAAGATAACGTCCTGGCGCGGATGCTGGAGCATAAAGAAGCGATCATCTCTCACCTAAGCTGGGTTTCCCTTTTCTTAGGTTTCCACACCCTCGGCCTCTACGTTCATAACGATGTAGTCGTCGCTTTCGGTACTCCCGAAAAACAAATCCTCATCGAACCTGTGTTCGCTCAATTCGTGCAAGCAGCTTCGGGTAAAACCCTGTACGGCATGAACGTACTGTTGTCTAACCCCGATAGCATCGCTTACACCGCCTATCCCAACTACGGTGATGTTTGGTTACCCGGTTGGTTAGACGCAATCAATAGCGGCACTAACTCCCTCTTCTTAACCATCGGTCCTGGCGACTTCCTCGTTCACCATGCGATCGCTCTTGGTTTACACACCACCGTTCTAATCCTGGTTAAAGGTGCTTTAGACGCTCGTGGTTCCAAATTAATGCCCGATAAAAAAGACTTCGGGTATTCCTTCCCTTGCGACGGTCCCGGTCGTGGCGGTACTTGCGACATCTCTGCTTGGGATTCCTTCTATCTAGCCATGTTCTGGATGTTGAACACCTTGGGTTGGTTAACCTTCTACTGGCACTGGAAACACCTCGGTGTCTGGTCGGGTAACGTGGCTCAGTTTAACGAAAACTCCACCTACCTGATGGGCTGGTTCCGCGATTACCTCTGGGCTAACTCGGCTCAATTAATCAACGGTTACAACCCCTACGGTGTTAATAACCTTTCTGTCTGGGCCTGGATGTTCCTCTTTGGACACCTCGTTTGGGCAACCGGTTTCATGTTCCTGATCTCTTGGCGTGGTTACTGGCAAGAGTTGATCGAAACTATCGTTTGGGCCCACGAACGCACTCCTCTGGCGAACCTGGTTCGTTGGAAAGACAAACCCGTGGCTCTCTCGATCGTTCAGGCTCGTTTGGTTGGTTTAGCTCACTTCACCGTTGGCTATATCTTCACCTACGCCGCCTTCTTGATCGCTTCCACTGCTGGCAAGTTCGGCTAAACCTTGAATTAGGTAACTAAAAAACCCCCCGCCCATTGGTGGGGGGTTTTGTTTTTGACATCCTCGCCGCCCTAAAAGTGCGGCGATTCCTAAACCTCACGATTTAAGTTTCTGCTTCCACCCTATAGCTTCTTGTACTTGTTGCGCGCGACTTTTTACCCGGCCAAGCTTTTCTGGTCGGAACCCCCTAAGCCGAGTTTTCAAGGTGCTGCGCCGTCCACTTGGTTTTCGAGACTGGCCTCTTAATTCTAACGTAAAGCCGCCGTTCTACGGCGGGGTTTCAGACCCAAAATTTCCCATGACCACTACCGGTTCTTCTGATGACTCTTTGTTCGCAAGAGGGGATTCTCTTCTCAAGCGAGCCTCCGATGATGTTCCCGAGAAAATTATCGGAACGATTTTGTTCGCCTGCGCCCTTGTATCTGTAGTCACGACCTTCGGCATCGTCGCTATTATTTTCAAGGAAACTGTCGCTTTTTTCCAGGAAGTAAGTTTCGGGCAGTTCTTCTTGGATAGCCAATGGACTCCCCTTTTTAATCCTCCCCGTTTCGGGATCTGGCCGTTGATTAACGGAACCGTTTTAACCACGGTGATCTCAATGGTCGTCGCAGTTCCGTTGGGATTGTCTTCAGCGATTTATCTGGCCGAGTACGCGACCCCGAAAGTAGCTTCTATTCTGCGTCCGGCCGTGGAAATTCTCGCGGGAATTCCCACCGTAGTTTACGGTTACTTCGCACTGATCTTTCTAACGCCCTTGCTACGGAATTTTTTACCCGTAGAGGTTTTTAACGCCCTCAGCGCGGGATTAATGATGGGAATCATGATCACCCCGACCGTCGGTTCGATCAGCCTAGACGCGATTAAATCGGTTCCCCGTTCCCTGCGCGAGGGTTCCTACGCCCTAGGAATTACCAAGCTGGAAACAATTTTCAAGGTGGTTCTGCCGGCCGCCCTATCGGGGATTATGGCTTCGATTATTTTGGGGGTTTCCCGTGCGGTGGGAGAAACCATGACCGTCCTGATCGCGGCGGGTGCTCAACCTCGTCTAACTTTCAATCCACTGGAATCGATCGCCACCATGACCGCTTTTATGGCGCAGGTTTCTAGTGGAGATGCCCCCAGAGGGAGTTTCAATTTTAAATCCATCTACGCGGTCGGTGCGGTGCTTTTCCTGATCACTCTGGCGCTCAATATCGGCAGTTATTGGATTTCTAATCGCTTTAAGGAAAAATACGACTAATTATCATGGTTAAATCTTCTCCTACTAGGGATACGGCCGTCTTTAATGATCGACTCGAAAGCCGAGAAACCATCGGCAAAATCTACGAGTATGTTTTCTTGATCGGATTACTCGTCGGTCTATTCGTTCTCGCTCTACTGTTGTTCAATGTCCTTCATGACGGACTGGCCCGCCTACTCACCCCCGGTTTTCTCACGGAAACCCCCTCCCGTTTTCCCGATCGCGGGGGAATTCGCCCCGCGATTATCGGTAGCCTCTATTTGGGAGTAATCGTGATCTTGGTAGCGGTGCCCATCGGGGTGGGAGCAGCCCTATACCTAGAAGAATACGCCCCGAAAAACTGGTGGACGGCGCTGATCGAGGTGAATATCGGCAATCTGGCCGGGGTTCCCTCGATCGTTTACGGTTTGCTCGGTTTAGGGGTCTTCGTCTATTTACTGAATTTCGGCTCTACCCTACTTTCCGGGGCCTTAACCCTTGCGCTTCTCTCGCTGCCAGTCATTATCGTTGCGGCGCGGGAGGCGATCCGGGCGGTTCCCGATTCCCTCCGCCAAGCTTCCTACGGTCTAGGCAGCACCAAATGGCAGACGCTCCAACACCATGTTTTACCCTACGCGGTGCCGGGGATTCTCACGGGGGTAATTATCTCCGTGTCGCGGGCGATCGGGGACGCGGCCTCGCTAGTGGTGGTGGGAGCGGTGAGTTTTCTGACCTTCGATCCTGGTTTATTCGAGCGATTTATGGTACTGCCCATTCAGATTTTTAGTTATGTCTCCCGTCCTGAACCTGGTTTCGCCAATGCCGCCGCCGCAACGATTATTGTTCTGATCCTTTTGATCATGGCGCTGAACGCCATCGCCATCTATCTACGTCAACGTTATTCGACACCGAATTAGGGAAGGCAGCAGGCAAGGGGGTAGATACTTGACATCCTCGCCGCCGTAAAACGGACGGCGATTCCTCACCACGCCACTTTTTTAGGGTGGTCGCTGAACGGGGTTGACGCAGATAGCGAAAAACGCTTAATTGCTTAAGTCTGAC
>NZ_SFBY01000460.1:0-8504 GCF_007095505.1 Microcystis sp. M_QC_C_20170808_M3Col | reverse complement strand
GCGTAGCCTACTCTTTCTTGCTTTTCGTACCAAGCTTGTGTTCGTTCGTGGAGAGCTTTGTTGTAAACCAATCTTACACAGCCCAAAGTGCGCCGCAATAGCGACTCTTGTTCGGGTGTTGGGTAAAATCGAAACGAATAGGCTTTTTCCATGTCTCACATTTTAGCATATATTTCGTAAATGTGCTAATATTTAATAGTAAAGCCGTCGTAGAACGACGGGGTTTCAGACCCAAAATTTTCGATGACATCACGCTCGCTCACCGTTTTACTGCTTTCTGTTCTCTTCTGGCTGTCTAGCTGGATCATCATCCCTACTGCTCAAGCTTTGACCCCAATTCAACTATTAGATGTATCTTATAAAGAATGTCCCCCCGAATTAGCCGAGGGGAGTGTCACCAGTGGGGGAACCAGTTTTCCGGCTAATTGTTTTTTAATCACCGGCAAAGCTAAAAATAATTCTGGAAAAACCGTCTATGATGCCGATGTTTTTGGTCGGATTTACGATGCTAACGGGGAACCGGCTTTACAAAATCGTAGCCGAGTCGGGGCAATTCCAGAAGTGCCACCGGGGATTAGTGATTTCGAGATCAGAATTTCTGTTTCTACCAATCAACCAACCCCCTTGCGACTGGAAAAATTCAAAGCTTCCGGTTTTACCAGTAGTGTGGATCCGCGGATTTAGAAACTGCTACTGACCAAACTGCTGGCCCCTGTGGCTACGACACTCTGAACAACGTTGAGCAGCAGAAAAGCGAGAATCGGGGAAAAGTCCATCCCGCCTAGGGGTGGGATAATCGAGCGAAAGAGGTTTAAATAGGGATCGGTAATCGGACTGAGAAAAGACATAATCTGATAGGCCCAACCGGCATTTTGGAACCAAGTCAGTAAAACCCTAACAATTAGAATTACCGAGTAAATTTGCAGGAAATTGTTGATTATCGTCAAAATAAACCCTATATCGCTCATAAATAAATCTTTCCTCAAGAAGGCGTGATGGTTAGTTTAGCTTTGATCTTACCAAAAAAATGGTCTTTAGTTACTCTCTCCGCCCTGTCTTACTGGTTTTAACCAGCTATCGGCATTCCTCCCAGTTGACGGACACCGGGTAAGAAAACTGGATACAGCAGTTATCTTAATGGTGAGGTACGAAGTTTTCCTTTTCGGGAGACTCGGATTGTTCAAGTAGTTTTTCCATAGCTAACTGACGGTCCGGATGGGAGGACACATAAAAACGATTGCATGGTATGATAGGGGTTTTGGAACTATTGTTTTAGGTCAAGATCATGGCGAAACGAATGCAGGTTATCCTCAATCAAAAAGTCAGCAAATTAGGCGAAAATGGCGATGTGGTAGAAGTGGCACCCGGTTATGCGCGCAATTACCTTATCCCCCAAGGTGTGGCTGTTTTAGCCACCAAAGGCGCGATTAAACAGGCAGAATTTAGGAAAGAAAAAGAGCGTCAACGTCTTCTGGCCGAAAAACAAGAAGCGGAAACCAGAAAAACTGCGATCGAAAAACTCAGTCCCTACAGCATCCCTAAACAGGTGGGTGAAAACGAGGCAATTTTCGGTACTGTCACCAGTCAAGATGTGGCTACGGTTATTCTAGAAAATGCTAAATTAGAAATCGATCGCCGTGGTATTACCGTCCCCGATATCGGTCAATTGGGAGTCTATAAAGTACAAGTCAAACTCCATCCCGAAGTTAGTGCCGATATCGAAATTAAAGTAATTGCACAATAACAATTGTCGGGGCATAGTTATCAGTAATCAGTGAAAATTTATCAGAGCGATTAACTAGCTGATGGCTGATAGCTAATAGCCATTCACATCTCAAAAACTATGACTCATTCCACGGACATAAAAACCCTAGCGCGCTGGATGGCGGCGGATTTTAGTAATCAAGAACAAGCTTTTGCTAATCCGCCTTTTTTTGCCCATATTCGCGTGTGTATGCGTCCTTTGCCCGATGAATTACTGAAGGGAACCAGCTTATTTTTAGAGCAGGCCTACGATTTTATGCTCAATACTCCCTATCGTTTGCGAGTATTTAAATTGTCGGTAGTCGATGATCATATTGAACTAGAAAACTTTAAAGTTAAAGAGGAAGCTAACTTTTTTGGTGCTTCTAGAGAACCCCAGCGTCTCAAAAATCTCACCTTAGACCTATTAGAACCGATGCTGGGTTGTGATATGAATGTAACTTGGACAGGTAACAGTTTTAAAGGGGTGGTGAAACCGGGTAAACAATGTTTAGTCTTTCGCAAAGATAGAATGACTTATTTAGATAATAGTTTTGAAATTAGTGAACGGGGATTAATTAGCGTTGATCGCGGTTTAGATCCCGAAACCGATCAATTAGTCTGGGGTTCGATCGCCGGTCCCTTTGAGTTTGTGCGTCGCGCCAGTTTTGCTGAGGAAGTGTGAGAAAAATTCTCGGTTTTTAGCTATGAAAATCGCCACATGGAATGTCAACTCGATTCGCAGCCGACAAGAGCAGGTAATTAACTGGTTACAACTCAATCCCGTTGAGGTTTTGTGCTTGCAAGAAACCAAGGTAATCGATCGAGATTTTCCCAGAGAAGCTTTTGAATCTTTGGGTTATCATCTCTATATTTCTGGACAAAAAGCCTATAATGGTGTGGCGATTTTTAGCCGAAAACCCATGAGCGATATCACTATGGGATTTAGTCCAATTATCGGCGAAAATTTAACAGGAGAACTAGATGAACAGAAACGGGTAATTACTGGAGTAATCGGCGATATTCGGATTATCAATCTCTACGTTCCTAACGGTTCTTCCCTAGATAGTGATAAGTATATTTATAAGCTTAAATGGTTAGAAACTCTTAGGAAATATCTAGATAAAATTATTAATTCTCAACCTCAAGAATTATGTATCTGCGGAGATTTTAATATTGCCTTAGAAGATAAAGATATTTATGATGCCAAGGGCAAAGAAAATCATATTATGTCTTCAGCTAAAGAAAGAGAAGCTTTAGAAAAGGTCTTAGAAATTGGTTTACAAGATGCCTTTAGAAAATTCACCTCGGCAGCAGGACATTATAGTTGGTGGGATTATCGCAGCGGTGGTTTTTCTCGTAACCGAGGTTGGCGAATCGATCATCTTTATTTAACTCCTCAGCTATACGAAAAAGCCGTTAATTGTCTCATCGATCGAGAACCCAGAAAACAAGAAAAACCTAGCGATCATACCCCTGTTATTCTGGAAATATCAAACAAAAAATAGCTAAAGGATCAACCTAGACTTTGCACAGCCAGAATTTTGCTCTCTTAGCTTCCCTAACCGGGGACTTTCAGCTTGAGGATTTATTCGGTAACGAGAAAATGCTATGATTCGGGTTGAATTTACCAAGTTTATTAATTATGCGTTCTCCCCAATTAATTGTTCTATTGCTCGGTTTATCCCTTCTCCCCAGCATCTCCCCCGCTTTTGTCCACGCTAATCCCTCGATAGTGCCAGTGAAACAATCGAGTAGTAGCGATTGGGGACAAAAAATCAGCGAAGCGGAAATTAAAGCAATGATTGAAGACATTAAAACCGCTATTAAAGATAAAAATATCGCCCTAATACTCAAACACTATGCCCCATTTATTTCCTCGCAATTGACCATTAAAACCGATGCTAGTACCGAAATTTTTGAGTTAGATGGCATCACGGAACATAAAAGATTTTTAGAGGAATCCTACAAAAATATTAAAAGTATGGAGGTTCTTTCTGAGAATTGGGATGTGGATATTCTTGCTAATGACGAGATGGCGATAATCACTCGCGAGCGGGTAGTCAATATTACCAACATCGAGGGTGATAACTATATAGTGGCATCGGCAGCCGTGGCTAAAGTCGCTCCCATCGACGGCAAATTGAGGATATTTTCCATTCAAGAAACCGCCGAAGTGGGACGCAGACCAAAAAAATAATTAGTTTCTCCGGTTGGGACTGGCCCAACCCGACTCCCGGCGTCTTCGTCCCTCGATAAAACCGTCATCGTAGTCCCTGGAATTGCGCGGATTATCATAGCGGGCAAAGTTAAACCCGTCCTCTAGTCCGCGCTGAAATTCTTGCTCTGGTGGCACAAATCGATAACGTTGTCTATTATCCTGTACCGCTCGGTTGATTAACAAGGCCCCCGCTCCAATACCAACGGCCTCACCAAAGGTTAAAGACCTAGCATAATCGATGTTAATTGTCAAGAAAGTTGTTGTTAAAATTAAGGCTTTTCCCCAATGTTGACCCATAAAATCCTCCTTCAAAAAATCAAGTTGACAACAAAACCAGTACAGATACCGACTCCCCAAAAGGAAAACTTTCTACCTCACCATTACGATAACTGCTATGAGCTAGATTTAGAAGAATGGGAGTGAAAGCGAATCCCCAAGAAGACATCGTAGAGGAAACTCCAGAAATTCTTACCTTGCAGTAGGCCTAAAGACTGTTCACAATCTTTTGCGTCTAAAAGCGGTTTAGTGGCATAGTATGCCGGTTGGTATTTGTACCAGGGAATCGACGGCCAGAGATGATGCACGAGATGATAATTCTGCCCTAAAATCAGCAGATTTAAGAGAGGACTGGGGTAAACGCGGGCATTTTTCCAACGATTACGCTCTTGGAAAGGACGATGAGGAAGATAATCAAAAAATAAACCGAGGGCAATTCCCACCACTAAAGCGGGAACAAACCAAAAATTCATCACATAGCCAATAAAACCATATTGACAGGCGACGACGACTATGGTAGCAACAAAAAGACGACTGAGGAACCATTCCAGCAGTTCGTATTTTCGCCAGAGTTGCCGCTTAAAAAAGAAAATCTCGTGATAAAAAAATCTGGCCGCAATCATCCACAAAGGTCCACCAGTGGAGACAAAATGATCCGGATCATTTTCGGGATCGTTAACGTGAGCGTGGTGCTGTAAATGGACTCTAGTGAAGACCGGAAAGGCAAAACCGAGCATTAAAGCACTACCATGACCTAAAATAGCATTAAATGTCCGATTTCTATGGGCAGAATTATGAGAGGCATCGTGGATAACTGTCCCCGATAAATGTAAAGCGAGGACATTAGCACTAAAACAAATCCAGTCGGGCCAGGACCATAGCCAATAGCCACAGGTAGATAGGGTTATTAGGCTCAAGGCACTAAAAAACATGGTAACGTTTGGGTTGAAGCCCCCCGGTGCTTTTAAATACTCTTTGGGGACTGTCAGCAACATCTCGGCCGACTGCATTATGGGTGTTGCTCCTTATTGTGTTCGCTTTACTGGCGTAAATTATCATACTACGCCTTTTTCATAAAGTTTTGTAACATTATCTTAATTAATCTAAAGTTATGAGGAAAGTAAGGATTTGTTATATGGTTCCCGAAGGAAAAGCGAGGCTACAAGAGAAAATCACGGGCGCTTAACGCCAGTTTCGCACTTAAACGATTAAAAAATTCGGCTAGAGACTCGGCTTGAGAGGGGGCGATCGCCTGTTTCCCCGCTATCACCGATTCTACCCTATCCCGATCGCCGAAAATATCGATAAGACACTCCCTATCGATATCGAATTCATGCAGTAAAGATTCTAGCGTAGCGGTAGGATTTGTTCGGGCGATCGGATAATGTTTCCGCTCGTATTCTTCCACTAATAAGACCAGTAAATCGAATAATAGTCCTTCGTCATTGCTTAACTCCCGTGACATCATCCCTTCAATTATGCTTAAAAATCGCTCGTATTCTTGCGAGTTATTAAATCGAACCCCAGAAAAGCGCATCGCCCTGAATCCCCAATCAAGTAATCAATAGCTAGATGAAGTATAAGAAATACCAATAACAAAATCCTTGACAAAATGATTGGGATTGTCAGCAACCCCAATCACATAGGATTGGGCATTCTACTGGTTAACTTCATCAAAAATTGATGAGTATCAAAATAATGCTCGACAGACTCAAGTTTCAACTCCTCTGTGACTTTTGCCAGGCTAAGTCCAACAATTTCAACTGTTTCTCCCGTGGGTTGATGTGTTTGATAGTTACCCTTAAAAGTTCCCCAATGTCTCCATTTAAAGACGACGTTGGGAGGACCTGCCACAACTTCGATCAACTCCCAGTGAAAACCATCTGGGAAAGCAGCGTGGAAGAGATTGTAAGAAGATTCAAAGGTTTCATTAGAAGAACTGTATTGCTCTGAATCTCCAAGAAATAGGTTATATGTTCCTTGCTCTACAATATCTTCAGCAGTATATTCTTTGCCTCCATTAGTACTCATGCGGAATTTACCTTCCACCACAGAAAGCCACTGTTGAGGATTAGTCTTAAATGTTGCCTCCATTTCAAAAGTTTTCACCAGATTATGTGCGATCTGATTTAGAGATTTTTCGGCGTGATTAAATTTTCGTTCCTTTTCCAGATATCTATTGGTGTGCGAATAATCTGGACGATCTCCATAGCGCCATTGAATTTCATCAGCCTTGTTAATAACTTCTTCGCGATCTTGTACCCAAAGTGGCAAATTTTGGTCTTCACTCATCATTAAATTACCTCTTGACTATGATGCCGATTAGCTTACTGTAAGCAGACTCCTTTGAGTCAAGTATTCAGCACCAACAACAAACGTTTCCATCATTATTTATAGCTCTAATCTTCTGCCCCGACTCAATCAGTAACAAATCTTAGCTAACCGCTCGAATGTAAATCTCCGTTCCCCACCCCAAGCGCGATTAACGACGTTTAGCGAGGCGACGCACCACTAAACCACCCCCTAGTATCCCTAATCCGATAATACCAGAAGGTTCGGGAGTGGACACTGGCGGCTGACTTTGGCTGAATACCTGTACGCGATGGTTGTTCGTATCAGCCACATAGATATTACCACCGCTACCGACAGCGATACCGAGGGGGTCAAAGAACTGACCGTTCCCCGTACCCAAGCTACCGAAAGTGGACTGGAAGACACCACTAGAGTTGAATATCTGTACGCGATGGTTGTTCGTATCAGCCACATAGATATTACCACCGCTACCGACGGCGATACCGAAGGGCCTAAAGAACGCACCGTTCCCCGAACCGTTGCTACCGAAAGCGGACTGGAAGACACCACTAGAGTTGAATATCTGTACGCGATGTTTGTTAGTATCAGCCACATAGATATTACCACCGCTACCGACGGCGATACCGATGGGGTTAAAGAACTGACCGTCCCCCGAACCATGGCTACCGAAAGCGGACTGGAAGACACCACTAGAGTCGAATACCTGTACGCGGTTGTTGAGAGTATCGGCTACATAGATATTACCACCGCTACCGACCGCGATACCGATGGGGTTAAAGAACTGACCGTTCCCCGTACCGTAGCTACCGAAAGTGGACTGGAAGACACCACTAGAGTTGAATACCTGTACGTGATTGTTGCCAGTATCGGTTACATAGATATTACCACCGCTACCGACGGCGATACCGAAGGGCGTATTGAACTGACCGTTCCCCGAACCGTTGCTACCGAAAGCGGACTGGAAGACACCACTGGGGTTGAATACCTGTACGCGGTTGTTGAGAGTATCGGCCACATAGATCTTACCACCGCCATCGACAGCGATACCTCTGGGGAAATTGAACTGACCGTTCCCCGAACCGGCGCTACCGAAAGCGAAGGAAAAACTGGCCGCAGTGGCACTGGTGGCGATACTAATACAACCGATCGCAGTGGCCGTGACTAGAGAAAAGGATTTCAGCAGAGCCTTTGATAAGCCTTGCTTCTCCCCCCCATAATTGATAATTTTAACTAATAGCATAAGGCTCCACAAAATTAAACTGATTGCAAGCTACCCCTTCCTCTAGTAATTGTCAAGAAATTCCTGGTTAAGATGTGATAAATTTGCTGATATTTATAGAGTTTAGTCGATGATTAGAATTGAATTTTGCCGATAATATATTCCGCGCTACGATTCTCTTCGGCAATAGTTACGACAAATACAGGATGTCAACACCGGCGATCGAGGGTATCCTAGGAGAAACGGAAAGTAATCCCTGAAGATGTTTGATAATATTTGTAAATTTATTGCCGAAAACTTCTCCGATGATTTAGCCACTTGGTTATTAGGTTCTCCCCTCCCCTTAACCGTCCTCGACCCGACGGAATTACAATTAGACCCCATTCGTGCCGATTCTCTGATTTTTTTGCAGTCAGAGGAATTAATTCTCCATACCGAGTTTCAAACCGACCCCGACTCTAAGATTCCTTTCCGAATGCTTGATTATCGCATTCGCGTCTATCGTCGTCATCCCCAAAAACCAATGCGTCAAGTGGTAATTTATCTGCGACGCAGTGATTCCCCCCTAGTGCAAGAAAATACCTTCCGTCTGGGGGAAACCTTTCATTCTTTTCAAGTCATCCGTCTTTGGGAAGAAAATACACCACAATTTTTTCATCATCCTGGTTTATTACCCTTTGCCGTCCTCAGCAATACCGATGACCCCGAACAGGTGTTAAGTCAGGTGTCCCG
>NZ_SFBY01000046.1:0-17825 GCF_007095505.1 Microcystis sp. M_QC_C_20170808_M3Col | reverse complement strand
AAGACCAGAACAGAGTAAATCTGTTAAGGCAGGTGCGAAACCCCGCAAGGGAAAGAAGCAGAAACCTAAATCGTGAGGTTTGGGAATCACCGTCCGTTTACGGCGGTGAGGATGTCAAGGTTCTTAATATACTAGATGCCAGTAGAGTCGCCCTAGAGGGTTATTGTAACCCCCCAGATCGCGCTTTTGACTTGCTTGATTACTAATTTACTATGTGTCTCCGCCGCTAGGAGTGTGATATGAATCGTCCTGGGAATCGGTTTACCGAATCACCGAAAACCCCCCCGACTCCTGAATTTCCACTTCAGGAAGTCCCCCTTGAATCCCCCCATACCGAGGCTGATTTAGCCGTAGAGTCAGCCACCCCCGCAGAAGTCAAACGTCAACAACCGATCCCCCCTCCCAGTCATCTGCGGCAGTATCGGGCGATCGGTCTCGTCTATGGCCATTATCAGCGATCGGAGGAACAATTAACTAAAGGCAATATTTTAACTGCCGATGGTACTCCGATCGATTCTGTGATTCTCGGTCGAGTGATCAGTTTGGTCAAAAATCATCTCGATCTGGAAAAACCGCATCTTTGGGTGGTTTATCCGCGCACCCGTCAGGAAAATGATGCCCTTCATGTTCAGATTGTCGGTGTTTGGGAACCAGAAACCCTGAAAAAGGAGGATGATCAGGAGATAGAGCCTCTCCTCGCTTCTACCCCGGGTTATTTCTCGATTCGAGGCGAAGTCATCTTTACCGAACGGGAAAATCAAGCGGTAGTGGTCAAAATCCGACAAATGCCCAAAACTGAAGCAGACAAACCCAAGTTTTTTAAACTAAAATTGCGCGGCACTTTACCTGGTAAACCGATCAGTCGTTTTTGGGATTTTCAGGTACAACTTAAAGGAGATGCCTTAACCATTTTGGAAGGTTTAGACCTCGGTTTTGCCAGCAAGAAAAAACCGATGGGTAAGGGAGGTTTTAAAAAGCCTTTTGATAAAAATCGTCATCCCTCGGGGGAAGGAGAAAAACGACCTTTTACCCCCGGACAATCCCCTATCCCTCGGCCTTCCCGACCAAAACCCGTATCGGAAAACTAATTTTTTTCTAAGGATGGGTGAGAAACCCATCCCTAGTCTATGATTTGGTTTTGGGAGCTATTTGATACTTAGTATTAGGAATATAAGCGCGAATGTTATAACTATAATCTGTTCCCAAAATCTCGGTGATAAAAACCGCTAACTGAGTGCCTAAAATCGCTTCATCGGCAGAACTAAAAGATTTATAATCTTCTATTAACCATTCTTGACCACCATTAACTAAAGTACATCTAAATGTACCGAGAGATTCGGCGATTTCTGTATGTTCTGTATAGTTTCTCGTTCTTACTTCCCCCCTACTATCTGCTCTCAAACATAATTGATTAAGTTCTGAATAAAATTTGGCAGGAATTTTGTCTAAATCACCCCCTTTAGTCACCCAATGCACAAAAAGATGAAAAGACCAAGGAAGATTGAGGTAGAGTAGATAAAATAAACCCAGAATAATTGTTAAATATAAGGAGGAAGTCAGGAATTTATCATATTTCCTTTTTCGGGATCGATTTAAACGTTTAGCTAAATCTAGCTTTGATCTTTTCATAAATTTTAATGAGTCAAAAGTAATTCGTAAAAAGTAAGATGTATAAAAAAATCTGGCGTTTTGCTCCGATTATCCTGTCTTTGAGTTTATTTATTCTAGCGGTCTGGGCAATTAGTCAAGAATTTAAACACTACACTTTTGCTCAACTGTTGGCTAGTTTGGATCATCTTACCACAAGTCGTAAGCTAGAAGCTATTTTTTGGATGGCTTTGGGTTATTTGTCGATGACGGGTTATGATCGCCTAGGTTTTTATTATATCAATCATCCCTTAGCTTTAGGCACTATTATCCGCGCTGCTTTTATCAGTTATGCTCTTGGTAATACCATTGGTTTGACCTTATTTTCTGGGACAGCAATTCGTTATCGTTTCTATACTCCTGCGGGGGTGGGGGTGGTGGATATTGCCAAAGTTATTACTTTTACCCATTTAAGCTTTTGGTTAGGAATGTTAGGGATTGGTGGTTTAAGTTTCCTCCTCGATCCCCAACGGATTCCTCAACTTTTAAAATTACCTTTTTTAACTACTAAACCTTTAGGAATAATTTTTTTATTGCTGGTTACGGGATATTTTTTCTTGACTCTCACCTATAAAAAACCAATAAGAATCGGCCAAGAAAACATCTATTTACCCTCTTGGACTCTTTCCCTGGCTTTGATTTTGTTGACTTTTATTGATTGGATATTAGCCGCTAGAGTTCTCTATCTTCTTCTCCCGGGCAGCTACAATACTTCGTTTTTAGGATTTTTCGGTCTCTATGTATTTGCCATGACGGCAGGGGTATTAAGCAATGTGCCGGGGGGAATAGGTGTTTTTGAGTTTATCATGCTGAGATTACGGCCAGAATATGTATCTAATGCCGAGCTTTTAGGCTCTTTAATCGCCTATCGAGCTATTTATTATTTCCTGCCTTTAATTGTCGCTTTTGTCTGGTTGTTGGGTTACGAGGCGCGCAGAAAATAAGATCTTCAAATTAGCTTAAACGGACAAAAAAAGTCCCCATGCCGTCATAGCTGGGGAGCATCAATCTAGTAGGCTAAAGTTTCTAAAGTTTCCCGTAGATAGGAACAAATGCGAGCATCAGCATCGTCTCTATTTTTACCTGATTCTAGTTGTTCTTGCTGCCAACGCCGAAAACCGGAACTAGCGGCGATGGCTTGTTTTAAATGCTCCCAAGTGTGATGATCTTTATGAAGTGGGGTGTCAGAAAATGTGGTAGAGTTGCCCATCTTTACCTCTGGTGGTAGGGTTGCACTTTTTAACATAACTTAAAAATCGCTGAAAATTCTGATAACTGGGACACAATTAGGCAGAAAAAGGTGTTGCCTAGCGGGAAAGCTGCGGGGATGCCAACACCTTTTTTGAGGAAATATAGCAGATTTTTAGGAGATTTGGCTGGTTTCTGCCGCTTCTTCCGCCTCCACTGCGGCATTTAAAGCTGCGGGGGGAATGGGGATAGGAAATACCGACGGCAGGTTAGCGGCGGCATCTTCGGGAGGCTGTCCGGAGTGAAAACGACGGTAGCTTAAAACACCGGCTACGGTGATTGCTCCTGTAGCGGTGGCAACCCCTAAAATAAGTTTGTTAGGATCGACATGGAAGCTGTTATTGCTGCCAAAAATGCCTTTAGCTTTAGCGAAAGCACAAGCGGAGGCACTGCCAGCATCAAGAGTACCCAAAACAGTACCACTGACAAGGGTGGCACTAACGGCGATGGAGGTGAAAAAAGTTTTCTTCATAATTGCCTTGTAGATAGGTTGTCAATAGCGATTATCCTTGCATTATATATATCTAAATCACAATTGTCTATTTTATTTGCGTTGGTGACATTAAAATAACTTTGTTTAAGAATAATGAATTATCAATATCGTGTTGGGGGTAGTCTTGCCTATAACCATCCTACCTATATCGAGAGAAATGCCGATCGAGAACTGTTAACGGCGTTAAAAAACGGTCAATTTTGCTACGTTTTTAACTGTCGTCAGATGGGTAAATCCAGTTTAAGGGTACGAGTGACTCATATTTTACAGCAATCGGGCAGGGATTGTGCGGCGGTAGATATAACCAGTCTTGGTAGTAATGATAATTTATCCCAATGGTATAACGGGGTGATCACCCGTTTGTTTTTAGGATTTAATCTGACGGGAAAAATTAATCTTAAATCCTGGTTGCGCGAGCGAGAGGATTTACCTCCCGTGCAGCGTTTGGGACAATTTATCGAGGAAGTTTTATTAGTTTATTGTCGGGGAGAGAAAATATATATTTTTATCGACGAGATCGATAAAATTCTCAGTTTACAGTTTTCTCTAGATGACTTTTTTTCCCTGATTCGTTATTGTTATAACCAAAGAGCAGAAAATACCCAGTATGAAAGAATTACTTTCGCTTTATTCGGTGTTGCTACCCCAGCAGATTTAATTCGCGAAAAGACCCAAACATCTTTTAATATCGGCCAGGCGATCGAATTAACAGGATTTAATCTTCCAGAAATTGCTCCTCTAGCCGCGGGATTATCCGGTCAAAGTAATTATCAACCCGACTGGTTAGAAAAAGTTATTTTTTGGACGGGAGGACAGCCATTTTTAACCCAGAAAATCTGTCAGCTATTGCTGGAAAGTAATTTAGATATTGAGACGCTGATCAAAGAGAGAATTATTAATAATTGGGAATCTCATGATGAACCAGTTCATCTGCGAACTATTGCCGATCGCTTGTTAAGAAATCAAGACAAAGCGGGTCGTTTGTTAGGCATCTATCAACAAATTTTAGAAAAAGGTGCAATCCTGTGCGATGATAGTCCAGAACAAGGGGAATTAAGGTTATCGGGGTTAGTGGTAAAAAAGGATAATCAATTAGTAGTTTATAATCCTATTTATCGAGAAATATTTAATCTCAATTGGGTGGAAAAACAATTAGAGCAATTGCGTCCCTACTCAGAAGCGATTGCCGCTTGGCAACAGTCTAATTATACCGATGAATCGCGGCTTTTACGCGGAAAAGCTTTAAATAATGCCCTCGATTGGTCTCAGGGGAAAAGCTTAAGTAATCTTGATTATCAGTTTTTAACTGCTAGTCAAAATCTCGATAAAAGAGAGGCAGAAATTAGCCTAGAAACTCAGAAGCAAGCTAATAAAATTTTAGCAATTGCTCACCAAAAAGCCACCAAGAGAATTAAAATTGGCTCAGTAATTTTAATTGCTTCTCTTTTGGGTTCTCTCTTAGCTTTTGTTCAGGTAAAACAAGCGTGGCAGCAAGTAGAAACCGCTCAAATAGGTATTCAATTACAGCGCCAGGGTGATAGTTATTGGCAACAATTTCAATTTGAACAACTAGAATCTTTAATTGCGGCCATGCAAGCAGTAAATAGTTTAAAAAATATCGTTACTGATGACCAAACCCTAGGTAAATATCCTGCTACCAGTCCCATTATTACCCTGCAACAAATTTTAGATCGCATTCAAGAAAAAAACCAACTGCAAGGACACCGGGGAACTATTTATAGTGTTAGTATTAGTTCAGATCGTCAAAAAATTGCCACTGCTTCTCAAGATGGGACGGTAAAAATTTGGAATCAAAAAGGTGAGAATATTCAAACTTTGACAGGTCATCGAGGAGCAGTTTATAGTGTTAGTTTTAGTCCCGATGGTCAAAAAATTGCGACCGCTTCCGAAGATAAAACCGCCAAAATTTGGAACTTGCAAGGGCAAATTTTAGTCACCTATCCTGACCATCAAGAATCAGTTTATAGTGTTAGTTTTAGTCCCGATGGTCAAAAAATTGTCACCACTTCCAGGGATAAAACCGCTAGATTATGGAATTTATCAGGTCAAACTTTACAGGTATTTAAGGGACATAAAAGATCGATAGATGCAGCTAGTTTTAGTCCCGATGGTCAAAAAATTGCCACCGCTTCCCGGGATGGTACGATTAAAATCTGGGATTTATCAGGTAAAATTATCTTGAGTTTAGGTAAAGAAAATATTGAGGCTTTTTATAGTGTTAATTTTAGTCCCGACGGTCAAAAAATTGCCGGAGCAGCGGCAGATAAAACGGCTAAAATCTGGGATTTACAGGGAAATTTAATAGCTACTTTCCGGGGACATCAAGATTTTGTCAACAGTGTTAATTTTAGTCCTGATGGCCAGTTTTTAATTACTGCATCTAGTGACGGTAGTGCTAAAATTTGGGGAATGCAAGGGGAAGAAATAACTACTCTCAGAGGACATCAAGAATCAGTTTTTACTGCTGTATTTAGTCAAGATGGAAAACAGGTGGTAACTGGATCGAGTGATGAAACGGCTAAAATTTGGCAACTGAACAATTTAAATCAAGCTAGGACTGATAATACCAGTGTTAGCATTAATTCCCAGGGCAATATTATCGCTATTGCTAATAAAGATGGTCAAATTACTTTACTCGATTCCCAGGGAAAAAAAATTAGAGAATTTGCCACAAAAATGCGCTCAATCTATAGTATAGCTTTTCATCCCGATAGTAATCAGATAGCGATTACAGGAAGAAATGGAAAAGTACAAATCTGGAGTCAAAAAGGAACAATGCTTCAAGAATTTACCGCTAGTCAAGTACCGATTTATAGTCTTGCTTTTAATGGAGAGGGAACAGCAATAATCACGGGAACAAGCGAGGGAAAAGTTCAATACTGGCATTTAAGTAATTATCGGCCTCAATTAATTAATTCCTGGACAGCCGATGATAATATTATCTATGATTTGGTGTTTTCTCCCGATCACCAAAAAATTGCTACGGCTGCTCGAGGAAAGATTAAAATTTGGGATTTACAGGGCAATCTTTTCGAGGAGATTAAAACCGATTCTTTTCCCGTTTATGGAGTTAGTTTTAGTCCCGATGGTGAAAAAATCGCCGCTATTTCAAGGGATGGTACAGCTAGACGCTGGGACATGGACGGAAATTTGCGCTCGGAGTTTAAAATAGAAGAAGATATCGTCTATGGGATCACTTTTAGTCCTGATAGTCAAGAGATTGTGATTATTGCTAGGGATGGTCAAAAGCATCGATGGCCCTTAGAAACGGAATATAATTATTTACAAAAATTGCTCGATCGAGGTTGTCTTTGGTTAGAAGATTATCTCAGGAATCGTCCCGAAAAACGAAAAGCTCTATCCCTGTGTACTAGGAAAATAAAACCATTCACATTTTAAACTTGGTTTGACTGGGTGGGGGCAAAGTTTAAATTAATTGGTTAATTTCTTGGGTAATTATTGCCTAACCCACCCGCTAAATAATCTTAAATTTTAATCCGATGAGGGGGGATTTTCTGCGCTTGGCGATCGAGTTTCTGGGGGAGTATCTTCTCCGATAGTTTCTTCTGGGGGCAAATCTTCCTCGGTAGCTTCAATAATCACCGTTTCGCTAACAGCAATAGTTTCGACTTCAACATTTGCGACAGGTTCAGTCGGAGGAATTTCTGGGGGATTTTCGGAAGAGTTGATCTCTTCCGTTGCCAAATCAAAATCATCGAAATCATCGAAATCATCGAAAGTTTCCCCATCATCAATAATTTCTGCGGCTTTTTCCCCAATTTCTGTCACTGATTCTGTAATAGTTTCCCCGATAGCCGCCGCTTTTTCTATAACGGGGTCCACCGTTTCTTGAGCTTTTTCCTCAATTTCTGTCACTGATTCTGTAATAGTTTCCCCGATAGCCGCCGCTTTTTCTATAACGGGGTCCACCGTTTCTTTAACCGTTTCTTTAACTTTTGCCGCTACTTTCTCAGCTTTAGCTTTAGTTTTAGGGGATTGAGAGGGAGTAACTTTCCCGAGACGATTGCCTAACCAACCGACAATAGTAAATAATTTAACCGGTTTGTCGGGATAAAAAAGTGCTTGTCTGAGTTTGAGAGTTTGCCAAGCGAAAGCAATAAATAAAATGGCTGCGGCAACTTGTCCCAGGAGGATAGCGCCTGTAATCCTTCCCGCGCACAACCAGAGGACAAGGGCATAGAATAATCCTACCGCACTCCAGAGAAAATCATCTTGACGGTGGCGATCAGGGGCGATAAAAGCGGTGGTGAGGAGGTACAGACTACTCAATCCCACAAAGACCGCTAGGATATAGGGCAACATTTGCGATTCTCCTTTGACATTTCCTTTTTTATTGTGCGTTATTTGGGGTCGATCGAGTCTATTTTTTGATTAATTTTCAAAATTATCGAGTCAGATCGTCTTTAACTGTGTTTATGAATAGCCATAGTTAATATTAGGAAATTCTTGGTTTATCCTCTCATGCTTGTGCCGATCAGATTAAACAAGCTTTCAGACCAAACGATTAAGTTTTGATATTTAACAAGCAAAGAGGAATTAGGAACCCTTGATCAACCCACAGACAAACTGTTATCTTTAGCAATTAGTGCCGATGGTAAATATTTAATTATTGGTATTGCTGACAAAACTGTAAAAATTTGGGAAAATGGGCAATAGTAACAACTCAAGATAACTGCTATAAGTAGAAACTTATGCCGACAATATTTTATTGGGGAGAAGATGAATTTGCTATTAACCAAGCGGTGAAAAATCTGCAAGCAAAACTTCTCGATCCCAATTGGATACAGTTTAATTATGATAAAATTAATGGCGATCGCAATGAAGCAATTATCGAGGCCCTCAATCAAGCGATGACTCCAGTTTTCGGCATGGGAAATCGTTTAGTTTGGTTAGCTGATACGGTTATTTGTCAACAATGTTCCGAGGATATTTTCCAGGAATTACAGCGCACTTTGCCCAATTTACCCGAAAATTCCTATCTGTTATTAACCAGTGCCAAAAAACCCGACTCCCGCTTAAAATCGAGCAAGTTTATCCAAAATCAGGCGGAGGTTAAAGAATTTGAACTAATTCCGCCTTGGAAAGTCGAGGAAATTGCCCAAAGAGTTAGGGAAATTGCCAAAGAAGTGGGGGTAAAATTAACTTCCGATGCGATCGAACTCTTAGCTGAAGCGGTGGGAAATAACAGCCGCTTGCTGTGGATGGAGTTAGAAAAACTGCGTTTATTTAAAAATAATTCGGCGGGAACTATTGACAAAAAGGACATTTTAAGCTTAGTCAATGCCAGCAATCAAAGCAGCTTACAGTTAGCCAGTGCTATTTTAAAACGGGAGACAGGCAAGGCCCTAGAATTAGTCAATGAATTATTAAATCGCAACGAGAACCCCCTGGGTATCACCGCCACCCTAGTGGGTCAATTTCGCACTTGGGCAATAGTGAAATTAAAAATTGAAGAAGGAGAAAAAGACGACAAAAATATCGCCGCCGCCGCCGAAATTGCCAATCCCAAGCGACTATATTTCATTCGCAAAGAGATACAATCCTTTTCTTCTAAGCAACTTCTCGCCACCTTGCCCATACTTCTCGAATTAGAATATCGTCTCAAGCGGGGTGCAGAACCTTTGGCAACTTTGCAAACAAAAATTATTGAACTTTGTTGTTTATTGGTGACTTAATACCCTTCCTTACCTTTCGGAAATCCTCTAGAATAAGATTCTATAGACTTCTAAATGACCACAATGACCGATGATGCCATCCCTAGTCTAAATTTAGCGATCTCTAGTTTAGCCACGAGTAATCATTTCGCCCGTTGGGTGACGAAAGCACCCCTACCGGGGGGATATGTGCATCATGACTGTGAATGGACCGAGAGTCTAACCACGGAATGGATGGCATGGCAGGAAATGTTCTGTCTGCAAAAAATGCC
This sequence comes from Microcystis sp. M_QC_C_20170808_M3Col, assembly GCF_007095505.1. NCBI lineage: Bacteria > Bacillati > Cyanobacteriota > Cyanophyceae > Chroococcales > Microcystaceae > Microcystis > Microcystis sp. M_QC_C_20170808_M3Col. Next base: position 8,469 of record NZ_SFBY01000046.1, on the reverse strand, counting down.
TCCTTTACCGATGTTAGAGCAATTAGAAGCAAATTCTCGACCTAAACTGACTCTTTCGGGAGAAGGCGGCAGTTATGGCGGTCAATTAATGCAGAAACTAGGTATTAGTCTCTGGCAATGGTTATTTCAAGCATCAATTAGTCAAAGTTTCGCCCAAAGTCAGGGAATCGCCCTCGGCAAAAATCAGCCCCTGCGAATTCGCTTGGAATGTCGCAATCCCCATTTAATTCTGCTGCCCTGGGAAATTATGCAGCAAGCAGGTAAACAGGCCATATCTCTGCATCCGAATATACTCTTTAGCCGCACCACCAGCGATGTGGACCCACTGCCACCGATAAAATCGAGTAATAGTCTCAATATTCTCTTAGTTATCGGCGAAAAACAGATTAAAACCGCAGCTAGTTCCCTCAACCTCACCGCCATTAATACGGGTGGAGAAACTAATTCCGACCAGGCACTGGAATCCGAGGCCGCCAATCTCATCCAGGCTATCTCCCCTGGGGGCAGTAGTTCCCTCCAGAATTGGGGAGTGAAAGTCAAAGTCGATACCTTAATTCGCCCGCAGTCCGAAGAACTGACCAGGGCCTTGGATACGGGTAAATATCAAGCTTTTTTCTACGCCGGTCACGGAATGGCCGCCCCCAATGGCGGTTCCCTATTTCTGCGGACGGGGGAACAGCTAAATGGGACGGAGTTAGCCCAAGCTTTGGTGAGAAATCAGGTTATTTTAACCGTTTTTAATGCTTGCTGGGGTGCTTATCCCGCTAAATCAGGTCAGGAGATGATCCCCCGCAGCAGTCTGGCGGAAGTCTTGATTCACCATGGCGTTCCCGCAGTTTTGGCCATGCGAGATGCGATCGCTGATCGAGAGGCCTTGAGTTTTATCGAAGTTTTTACCCGCACCCTCTTCGGGTTCAAAGACAAAGAAGCGCAGATGTCCAAGTTGTTTCCCGGTCCGAGAGTCCCTATTGATCAGGCCGTTCGTATCGCCAGGCAGCAGTTATTAACCCTCTACAAGTACAATCAACCCGCTTGGACTTTGCCGATTCTCTATATGCACCCGGAATTCGACGGGCAATTGCTGCAAACCCTTGATGAGACTCAATCACCGACGGTTATGCCCAATGTCTCCGGAACCATGCCCGCCGCTTTCTTATACTATCTCGATCGTCCCGAAAGAAAATGGTCAATCCGTGGTGGTGCCATGAATATAGGACGGGACATGGAAAATGATCTACAGATTACTGAAAAATGGGTTAGTAAAAACCATTGTCGGATAATTTGCCGTAAAAAACCCGATCATCCAGACTATCAATACTTTCTCGAAGATTTCTCCCGTTTTGGTACTTTTATCTACCAAGATGGCCACTGGAAACAGGTACATAACCAAGAAGTTCCCCTAGAGTCCGGTTTACAGATTAGCTTCGGCAGTTACCAAGGCCAAATCCTCGCATTTGTGGTCGAATAATTAGGGTTGGCTGAAAAAGTTTTTCGGTGGGGGTTGGGGGTTGGGGGTTGGGGTGTGGGGTGTGGGGTGTGGGGTGATGGGGTGATGGGGTGATGGGGTGATGGGGTGATGGGGGAGTGGGAATTATGAATTATGAAGTGGGAAGGTGGGGAAGTGGGGAAATTGAACTAAAACCCTAAAACCCCAAAACCCCAAAACCTGTCTCCTGTCTCCTGACGACCGGCTCCTGTCTCCTGCCTTCGTTAACTAACTTTTTGCTTCCTCTTTAAGCGCATAAATTGGTTTAAACCAACCTTTGCGCCAGAAGTAGAAAATCAAGCCTCCCGCTACGGCTAACATGACTAACCAGACCATGAAATAACTCCATTCTCCTTTTAATTCTGGCATATTCTCGAAGTTCATGCCATAGACACCAACGATAAAAGTTAAGGGAATAAAAATCGTCGAAATTACGGTTAAAAACTTCATAATTTCGTTTAATTTATTGCCCATAGTGGACATATAAACATCCATCAAACTCGCCGCTAATTCTCGATAAGCTTCGATAATTTCCAGAATTTGAATGACGTGGTCGTAGGAATCCCGAAAATAAATTTGTACTTCATCGCTGACTATACCATGATGGTCACGCATCAGTAAATGTAGGACATTTCGCATCGGCCAAATTAAGCGACGCAGTGCCAATAATTCCCGACGGACATCATAGATTTCCTGCATTGTATCTCGATCGGGATTACTAATAATCGCATCTTCCAACGCTTCAATCCGATCTTCGTAGTGTTCTACCACGGGAAAATAACCATCGATAATCGTATCTAATAATAAATAGGTTAAATAATCCGCCCCCGATTTCCGTACTCGTCCCTGGGAAGTGCGAATTCGATCTCTCACTATCTCAAAACAGTCCTGTAATTCCTCCTCTTGAAAACTTAAAAGATAGCGTTTTCCCAAGACAAAACTCACCTGTTCCGTATCAAAACCGCTTTCATCTTCTTTCAGTCGCACCATGTGAGAAATCACTAACAATTGATTGTTATAATCTTCTAACTTGGGTCGCTGGGGTACATTGACTACATCTTCTAATAACAAAGGATGCAGATTAAAAATTGCTCCCACCTGTTTTAAAACCGTCTCACTACCTAACCCTTGAATATCCATCCAAGACACGGTATTTGTGCCAATATAGGGGGCGCAAGCATTGGGAGTGATATCCATCTTGCGAATGGCGTTATCTTCATCGTAGTCGATTAAAATAATCCGCGAGGGTTTGGCATCCGGTTCAATAATTAATGTCCCCGGTTCACTCCCCGGTTCATCATAAAAATAATCGAAGTAGTCTTCTTCCTCGTCTCCATCGGTATCGGGACGATTGTTGACGAATATATCGGGTTGTAGTTGGGTCATAAGCTTACAACAATCTGGCTAATTTGGGCAATAAGAAAACAGAAAAGTTAAAAAAAATTAATTTGCCTAAAGTTACTATCTATCGCCATGAGATTACAGTAAACTGAAAATTGTTTACTGATTTATTCCCTCCTGATAATTGTCAACGATGAGATTAATCGGGAGAATTAGCAATATTGACGGCCAAAATTTATGGAATCCGCCTATTTTATTCCCCGTCTAGTTATCCCCGTCGGTGATCCCGCCGGAATCGGCCCTGAAGTGGTGTTAAAAGCGATCGCCGATTCCTCAATCTCGTCCAGTTGTCAGATTACTCTAATCGGCACAAGAACGCTTCTCGAAAAAGCCTATCACGATCCCCATCTCCTCGATCGCTTTTCTCTGATCGATTTGCCCTACAACCGGTCAAAAATCGTTTTCGGGCGTGGGGATGCCCATAGTGGTGAAATTAGCTTTCTTTACCTGCAAGAAGCCATAAAACGCACCCTCAAGGGCGAATTTGACGGTATTGTCACCGGTCCGATCGCTAAATCCTCTTGGCAGTTGGCCGGTTATGATTTCCCCGGTCAAACGGAGGTTTTGGCTACCATGGCGGGAATTAACCGTTATGGGATGCTATTCGTCGCTAAATCCCCTCACACCGGCTACGACTTACGGACTCTCCTCGCCACTACCCACATCCCCCTGCGAGAAGTTCCCGATGCCCTGAACCCCGATCTGATGACCCGAAAACTAGATCTATTGATCGAGTCTTTAAAGCTAGATTTCGGCATCGATCGCCCAAAAATCGCCATATCCGGCCTTAATCCCCACAGTGGCGAAGCGGGAAAGCTGGGAAGGGAAGAAAAGGACTGGTTACAGCCTTGGTTGGAGTCAATGGGGCAGCAATACCCGCAAACCCAATTAATCGGCCTTGTCCCCCCCGATACGCTTTGGGTGGAACCGGGGCGCGCTTGGTTTAGCGGTGCAGGGCAACCCGCCGACGCATATCTGGCATTATACCACGATCAGGGCTTAATTCCCGTGAAATTAATGGCTTTTGACTGTGCTGTTAATACTACCATCGGTTTACCTTTTGTTCGCACCTCTCCAGACCACGGGACGGCTTTTGATATCGCCGGTCTTGGTATCGCTAGGGCCCAGAGTATGCAAGCGGCAATCCAATTAGCGATCGAATTATGTCAGCAGCGCCGTATTGATCGGTGTTAGGGGTTGGGGGTTGGGGGTTGGGGTGTGGGGGTTGGGGTGTGGGGGTTGGGGTGTAGGGAAGGAAACCTCTTTCATCTCTGGTGGTGAAAATTTTTTCATCGAGACTGACTCCTAATCCCGATTACCAAATTGGTGTGAGCAGCGGGACAACCGGAGAACTAAACTAGAGATATAGCCCTCGATAGGAGACAATTGGGATATGGGTATCGCTTCAGTCAACCCTGCCACCGGAGAAATTCTCAAGACTTTTAACCCTCTAACCTCGGAGGAATTGGCGGCGAAATTGGCCCTAGCTGACGCGACTTTTCAGCAGTATCGCCGCACCCCCATCAGTGAACGGGGACAGTGGTTACGGCAAGCGGCAGATATTTTGGAACGGGATCAGGTGACATTGGCTAAAACCATGACTTTAGAGATGGGGAAACCAATCAAATCAGCGATCGCAGAAGTCCTCAAATGTGCCTTGGTTTGTCGTTTTTATGCCGATCATGCCGCCGGTTATCTGGAAGATGTGCTGATTGCCACCGATGCTAGTCGCAGTTTTGTCCGTTATCAACCGTTAGGGGTAATTTTAGCGGTTATGCCCTGGAATTTCCCTTTATGGCAAGTATTTCGCTTTGCTGCCCCCGCTTTAATGGCGGGAAATGTCGGCCTACTCAAACACGCTTCTAATGTCCCCCAATCAGCTTTAGCGGTGGAAAGAATTTTATTAGAAGCCGGTTTTCCCGAAGGCGCTTTTCAAACTCTTTTGATCGGGGCCGATCGCGTTAGTGATTTAATTAACGATGAACGGGTAAAAGCCGCCACTTTAACCGGTAGTGAACCGGCGGGGATGAGTTTAGCAGCCGCCGCAGGAAAACAGATCAAAAAGGTGGTTTTGGAGTTGGGAGGTAGTGATCCTTTTATCGTTTTAGATACTGCCGATATCGAGGCGGCAGCGGCTACGGCAGTGACGGCGCGATTGTTAAATAATGGTCAGACTTGTATCGCCGCTAAACGGTTTATTGTTATGGAAACTGTCGCCGCTCAATTTGAACAGTTATTAGTGGCTAAATTCCAAGCTTTAAGAGTGGGTGATCCCCTCGATGAAACTGTTGATATCGGTCCTTTGGCCACGGTATCGATCGTCTCGGAAATTGCCGCTCAAGTGGAAAAAACTGTCGCTATGGGTGGTAAAGTCCTTGTGGGAGGTCAACGTTTAGAGGGAAAAGGTAACTTTTATCTACCAACGATTTTAACCGATATTCCTGTGGGTTCTCCGGGGGAAAAAGAGGAATTTTTTGGACCGGTGGCTTTACTATTTCGAGTCAAAAATATCGAAGAAGCGATCGCTTTAGCTAATGATAGTCCCTTTGGTTTAGGTTCTAGCGCTTGGACGAATAACCCCGAAGAAATTGAGCGTTTAATTACCGAAATTGAGGCCGGTTGTGTGTTTATTAACGGTATGGTTAAATCCGATCCTCGCTTACCCTTTGGGGGGATTAAACGTTCTGGTTTTGGACGGGAATTAAGTGTCGAAGGTATTCGCGAATTTGTTAATGTTAAAACTGTTTGGATTAAGTAAATAAATTCAGTTATCAGTAGGGTGGGTTACAACGCGTAACCCACCACCATAACCAATTAAAAATATGCCGCGCATTTTTGATAATATTGAGTCCCATTTATTGCCAATTTTACAGGAAAGTTTATTAGCAGCCCAACGCACTGATTTTTGCGTGGGTTATTTTAATTTGCGCGGTTGGCAGTCCATAGACACCTATATTGATCACTTTCTCGGTGGTGATTTGTCCTGTTGTCGTCTCCTGATTGGTATGCAGAAAGCACCCCAGGAATTACTACAGCAATCCCTGTCTTTATTGAAGCGCTCAAATGATATAGATAAGGCTACTTGCGCTCGTTTAAGAAAACAAATTGTTCAGGATTTTTGCCAACAATTAACTTGGGGGAATCCTAGCAATCGAGATCAGGCAGCTTTGCAACGTTTGGCCAAACAAATTCAATCGGGTAAGTTAGTAATTCGCTTATTTTTGGGCTATAATCTCCATGCTAAATTATACCTTATTCATCGACAGGATGTCAATAACCCAACGGTGGGATTTTTGGGTAGTAGTAATCTAACTTTTGCGGGATTACAACAGCAGGGAGAATTAAATATTGATGTCCTTGACCACGATGCTTGTGCCAAATTACAAAAGTGGTTTAATGATCGTTGGTTTGATGCTTGGTGTTGGGATATATCCGAGGATATTGTCAAGGTGATTAACGAAAGTTGGGCGCGGGAAAGTCTGATTTCTCCCTATCATATCTATTTAAAAATAGCTTACCATCTTTCCTTTGAAGCCAGGGCAGGTTTAGCAGAATACAAAATTCCCCGACAGTTTGACCAAGACTTACTAGATTTTCAGAAATCGGCCATTAAAATTGCCGCTCGTTATGTGCAAAGACGCGGTGGGGTCTTAATTGGCGACGTGGTGGGGTTAGGAAAAACGCGCATCGCTTCCATTCTAGCATATATTTTGCAAGAAGACTACGATTTAGAAATCTTAATTATTTGTCCGAAAAACCTCCTAACTATGTGGGAGGATTACAGCCATAAATATAAATTAAGAGCGAAAATTATCCCCTTAAGTCAGGTGATGCAGGAATTGCCTAATCTGCGGCGCTATCGAGTGGTAATTATCGATGAAAGTCATAACCTGCGTAATCGAGAGGGTAAACGTTATCGGGTGATACAGGACTATATCAACACCAATGAAAGTCGCTGTATTCTCTTGACTGCGACTCCCTACAATAAAAACTATCTTGACCTGTCCAATCAACTGCGTTTATTCATTCAAGAGGACAGTAATCTCGGAATTCGTCCCGAAAGACTACTGGAATCTCTGGGAGGAGAAATCGAATTTAATCGCAGACACCAATCTCCGGTTAGGTCCCTAGCTGCCTTTGAAAAAAGTGACTCTCCCGACGACTGGAGAGACTTAATGCGTCTCTATATGATTAGACGGACTCGCGGTTTTATCAAAAATAATTATGCTACAGAAGACGAACAGGGTCGCAAGTATCTAAAATTTGCCGATGGGTCGAGGGTATATCTTCCCCAACGACAACTAAAGACGATAACGTTTGACCTACAAGACTCGGTTTATGCGCGTTTATATTCGGAAGCAGTGGTGATAACTCTCAACGGATTGAAGTTACCCCGTTACGGATTGGGAAATTATCTAATTAAAGGATGTAAAGGGACAGGAGAGGAGGAAACTATCTTAAAAAGTCTATCCCGCGCGGGTAAAAGATTAATGGGATTTTGTCGGACGAATCTATTTAAACGTTTGGAGAGTGGGGGGTATGCTTTCCTACAATCCCTTGACCGTCATATTCTCCGCAACTATATTTTCCTTCATGCCATGGCCAATAATCTACCCCTTCCCATCGGGAGTCAGGATCTAGCTTTGTTAGACACTCGTTATCTGGATGAGGATTTAGTCACTCATGGAGAAGAAGACAGTATAGAAACCGAGGACACTGGGGGGATAACCGGGTTAGAAAAAGAGTATCAAAAAAGAGCCGAACAAGTGTATCAAAAGTATGTCAGTGATTATCGCAAGCGCTTTCAGTGGATTAAAACCGAGGTCTTTAAACCCGCATTGAAAAAAGACTTACAATCCGATGCCTTGGCTTTAATAGCATTATTGCAGACCTGTGGGACTTGGCAGCCAAAGACCGACGAAAAACTAGAGAAGTTATGGCAGCTGTTACAGGAAAATCATCCCCAAGAGAAGGTGTTAATTTTTAGTCAATTTGCAGACACGGTGACTTATTTAGTTACTCAGTTGCGAAATCGGGGAGTGGATAAGATTGCGGGAGTGACGGGAAACTCTCCTAATCCTGCGGAAATTGTCCATCGTTTTAGTCCCCGCAGCAATTCTCAGCAAGTGGAGGAAGAAATACGAGTCCTAGTCGCGACGGATATCCTCAGTGAAGGGTTAAATTTACAGGATTGTGCCATTATCGTTAATTATGACTTGCCCTGGGCAATTATTCGTCTCATTCAACGGGCCGGAAGGGTAGATAGAATCGGTCAAAAAGCAAGTCAGGTTCTCTGTTATTCCTTTTTACCTGCGGAGGGAGTGGAGAGAATTATTAAACTACGGACGAGACTATCTCAAAGACTGCGAGAGAATGCGGAAGTGGTGGGGACCGATGAGATATTTTTTGAGGAGGAAATGGATAACCAGACTTTATTAGATCTGTATCATGAAAAATCTGAGGTTATCGAAAATTTGGGTTAAAACCCCGTCGTTTTACGACGGCTTTTCTTGATCTTTAATATAGCACTTAAGAACTTCCAGGGTTGCACCTCCTAAAGAAGAAACAAAATAACTAGGAGA
>NZ_SFBY01000459.1:0-3774 GCF_007095505.1 Microcystis sp. M_QC_C_20170808_M3Col | reverse complement strand
TTAAACTCTAAGACAAACATTTTACCCACGGGGTACTTAGATAAAATCAGTATAGCACAATAAAAGTTAAGTTAACAAGCTATAGTTTAAAAAGCCGTCCTAAAAGGACGGGGCTTTAAACCAAAATTTCGGTAACGGTTAGTTTTGTTTGCGTTTCAGGGAAACGAGTCCTAAACCACCCAATGCAAGAAGGCTGAGGACAGCGCTCGGTTCGGGTACTGGTACTTGGCTTGTATTGGATACATAGAAGGTAAGATTACCCGTAGGCGAAATGAGTAATTGAAAACCAAAGGCGAAGGAAGCCGTCCCGTATCCATCAGCATTAGCTATAGTGGCATAAACGGCACTATTCACATTGGTGCTAGCATCAGTTTGTATAACAAGTGCCCCTAAATCCGCTAAACTAAAAGTCGTGGTCGTTGGACTTGTAGATAGACCGGTAAAGGTAGCAGTAAATGCGGTAACATCTGGAAAAACATCCCCAAAACTACTAGGTCCGATCGCACTAATTGCGCTATCATTCACAGTAAAATAAGCTGTTCCAGAAGATGAAGGGGATTCTCCACCCAAAAAAGTGAATGTAGTTTTAAAACTAGCAGCCTGGGCTGATTGAAAAGGGATGGAAGCGGTAAGAATAGCACCAGCTATTAATAAGCTAGGCTTTACCCCCCCCGAAAATCAATAAGTTTTGCTAAACTAAACATGAGAAAACTCCAAAAATAATTGGGATACGTTTGTATGATATCAGGTTTATGTCAGCGATGATTTGACACTCCCCACGCCGTAAACGGACGTGGATTCTTCTAGCATCACTGCTGAGAATTTCTGGCTCAACGATGTGGACTTGAATTAGATTCCTGGCGAAATCCCACCCAGCGGTGGTTCTCTCCTCAGACTTTCGCGACCTTACAGAAGCCTGTTCTCGGGGTCCCCTACGATACAGTTCAAAACCTCTAAAATACTTGGTTTCTCTGGTACTTGGTGCTGAGAATTTTTACCTATAGGAGCATTCCCCTATAGAACCCCATAACTCTAGTTTTCAAGGTGCGTTCATCTCTACGGTTGATGACTGGGTTTTTTAAGCGGTTGCTTACCCGGCCCCCTATTCTGAATATCATAGATCATATAAAGTCGCCCTCAAAGGGCGAGGCTTTCAACCCAATTTTTCGGTAATTACTCGCCGTTGGCTCATTTCTGGAACCGAAAACTTGCTCAATTGCCTCAAATACGGTTTAGCCAACACATTGACCGTTCTCCCCGAAATTTATCAGTACAAAAAAACCATTTTGAGGTTAACGAATTGATTGAGAATTTGAGCGGGTAAGTGCCAATCGACTCCCTCAAAGCCTAACCATCAGCGATCCTTAAAAAGAGGGCGAACGAGGGGACTCGAACCCCCGAGTGGTGGAACCACAATCCACTGCCTTAACCACTTGGCTACGCTCGCCTTACACATATCTACTATACCAGAAAACGAATCGTTGACAACAGGTTTTTTATCCTAATTCGGGCTATGGTTAGGGTAAGTGAGTGATGATTTGAGAGCTTATGAAATTGGCGCGGTTAGGGGGAATGGTGTTAGGAGTGGTTTTAGGGGGAATTGCGGGGATATTGCTGACAACTAACCCCAATCGTCAAGATTACGAACAATACGCTTCCCAGAGGTTAACTAGCTATCTTAAGGATAATGTCTGCGCTCGGGCGCAAGCTTCCATCGAGGTGCAGGCTCTCTTGCGGGGTTACTGTAAAATGTTGGTGGATACGGGTCATCCTTTTTTACAAGAAGCGATCGCAACTAACACCACTAGAAAGAATTTTGTCATTTTCAGCGTTTATCAAACGGAATTATGGTTCCCTCCCCCTTTGCCTAGTTATCACTTCAGCACCGTCGGTTTTTTGAATAAATTATACATCTACGAAGCTTTAGAATTGTAGTCAGTTAACGGAGGCGGTCGGCAGGAGGCCGCTTTTGTAACGGGGATTTATGCCCCGCTCCAAAAACTTTTCGCCTTAAGGCGCGGTTTTAGACCCGATTTTTTCGATAAAGCACCAAACAGCCCCAAGGTGATCCCCCATTTTTTTATCGTCATTACAAGCAATAATTTCTAGACTATTCTCTAATAATCCTTCACCTCTCAATCGTTTAATAACTTCCTCTGGAGATTCTCCTAAATCAACAATTTTTGATCATACCTCTACCCAATTAATAATACTGATATAACACCTATTAATCAAGGCATTTTCTACAATTTCTGCTCTTGGTTCGTCTCTAAGATAAGCTAAAAAGGCAGCAGCATCTAACACAGATTTATTCACTTAAATACTCCTGTCTGCATTCTTGAATAAGTTCATCTACTAAATTTCTATCAGGTGATTTATCTTTTAAGAAACCTCTTAATTTTTTAACTTGTTGTTTGAGGCTGACTAATTGGAGTTTGCCGCTATCTTCCAGAGTTAAGATTAATCTATCCCCAGATTCTAAATTAAGAATTTGTTGGATTTCTTGGGGGAAAGTTAAACGTCCTTCTAGTTCAATATCAAGTATGTATTGTTGAGAAAGTGATGAATTAGCAACTGTCATAACTTTATATTTCCTTGTTTTCTACCTATTTCTAGTTTAGCAAAAATTCTAAAAGTTAATCCTGTAGGGTGCGTTAATGCAATGTAACGCAAACAGTGAGTTTTGGAAACACTCACGCCCGAATCACAAAACACTCACGCCCGAATCACAGTAATTCTATATTGATTTTCCGTCACCACCACCTCAGTTGATAACCTTTCTTCCATTGGTAAAGCATTTTTCCGCCTATCAAAGATAAATAACCAACCAAAATCTAACCCCAAACGCCCTAAATAAGATTCTAATTGTTCAATTCCATCAGCTTGAGGATCGCGTTTTTTATCCCGCCATACTTTTAATTCAATCCCTAAAATTACATCTTTATAACTCAGACATAAATCCATTCTATCACTACCAATTGCATATTCCCTTTCTAAAACTCCCCCACCATTAACCACACGATGTAAAAAAGCCATTAATACAATATGTGGAGCGATTTCATGATATCCAGTACTACCTAATAATGGTTCGACCTGTTGTCGCCAAAATTTGAGAAATGCTGTTAATAAAGCAGCTAGATTTAATTCACCTTCTGGGGTTAACCAAGTGGGTGCAATCATGGGTAAAGAAGCCATTGGTGTCACAGTTAATAACCTGGGTAAAACTTCCCGATAAATGGGATTAGCAATAGTTAATCCTCCATAAGGGTGCATTTTACATAATCCTAAATCAATGACAAATTGAATATCATCATTAGGTATATTTCCTAATTCTAAACCTGCTAACATCGGTTCAATAATGGCTTGAATTCTTGGTTCTCTTAACCGTTCTGTTAAACTATCTAAATGAGTATCTTGACGAGCAATTAATATTTCTTTGGCTGTTAAAATGTGTTCTTTAGTAATAGCAATGTTTCTATCTTTTACCATTTTTTCTACAATTTCTTTAGCTAAAGCATTGACTAACCAAGGTTGTCCTTGAGTTAAATCAAAAGATGTTTCTATTGCTTCTGGTGTAAAAATTTGTCCTGTTGCTGTTGTATGTTGTTGATATAATTCTCCCACTTCTGCAAGATTAAAATTTCGCATAGTCAGGGAAGCAACTTTGATATTAAAAGGACTAGATGTATTTAATCTATCACTACCACCAGATGCTACTTTATAATCTCGCACATCTCGTAAACCAATTAATCCTACTGAGGTCGGGAAATTTTC
>NZ_SFBY01000458.1:0-6157 GCF_007095505.1 Microcystis sp. M_QC_C_20170808_M3Col | reverse complement strand
TGGTTTAACCTGAGCGACTTAGTTTTTGCTGCGCTTTTTTCTGGCTTGAGATTTTAGGTTCGACAGCAACTCCTTGATTGTTTTTTGAGTTACCCCTTGACAATCAAGACAGTCGCTACGTTCTTCCCTACACCCTACACCCCAAACCCTGCCCCCTCTTTCAAGTCAGTGGTCAGAAGAACGATCTTTTCTGGTTTAGAATTTATCTGTATCTGGTCTGGGGCCAACAGCGCCGGCGGGATTAACAAAAAGATTGCCCCCGGCTTCATTTTGGAAGATACAATCGATTTTCGGTTTGCCTTCCAAGGGACCGGTATAACCAAAAGTATTCATCCGGTTTTTACAACTTTGTACCTGCTGTCCATCGACTAATTTTTGTTGTTCTAAAATTGACCAGTTATTGCGTCGCAAAACGCAACCGGGTTCCATGACTGGTTGGGTAACAAAAACATTAAAGGGGTTAAGAGTGACATAAACCCGCAAATCGGTGACAATGGCACTGGCCCCAAATTGCACGCATAATTCCGCATTGGGGGCGCTGCGATCGATTACTTCCCGGGAAGCGACGTTTTCGGGGCTAAAATTAGCGGTAGAACTGAATACCAGACCGAGACCCACTCCTAGTACAAAAATACCACCAATCAGGGCGATCATGGCATAGTTTAATTTGGCCAATAGGCCTCCGGAGGTCGAAGCGCGGGAGTCATCACCATAGGAGCGGTCATAATCACGATCGCGCGATCGGGGAGGAGTATAACGAGGTCTTCTATTCATAGAAATTTCTGATGTGGCCGCTATGGCGGTCAGTCGTTAGCTATTAGCTTATCACTGTTCTATCCTAGCAACCCGGGGGATAACCGACAGGATAGGTCTAGTATAGAGCTATATCGCTTTTTTTGAGGTTAGTATGCTATGGTGGATCACTAAATAGAGTAAGTCAGCCTAATCCAAGTTTCTATGCTAGATATTAGCTAGACAAATTCGGAGCGGAGGAACCACATTTGGGGGCGTATTTCTAGATTTTTTAGCCTAGAAAAGGATATCTCTCTATCCTAGCCCGTCAGCTAACTTCGTCGGCGTGGGGGGGAAGACTGAAACATCACTACATTCCTAGCAATGTCTTGATCGGTTCAGTTATGTCGCTGATACTACTTGATAGTCATAACTTACAGGAGACATTGTATATGGGGATTCTCATGCAGGTTCACCGATCACAACAATTTTAAGATTTTCCGTCGATAACCATATTTTTTGTGAGTTTGCTGTACATTCGGGCAAACTTTTAGTCGTATCGAGAAACCGAAAGTAAAAACAGGATCAAAAATGCTGGAATCTTTACCAATGTGGATTGCTGCAATGACTTTTATTGCAGTCATTGTGGTGATTATGTTCGAGTGGCTTCATATTACCGTAGCGGCTTTAATGGGGGCTTTAATCTTAGTTTTTACCCATATCATGACTCTCCAGGAGGCGGTGGGTTATATCAGTCGCAGTTATGCCACTCTCGCCCTATTTTTTGGGGTAATGGTGTTAGTGAGAGCCTTTGAACCAACGAAAATTTTTGATTATTTAGCAGCACAAATGGTGCTTTTAGCCAAGGGACAGGGCAAATTATTACTAATAGGAATTGTCGCCATTACTACCCCAATCTGTGCGGTATTACCCAACGCTACCACGGTGATGTTATTAGCCCCGCTGATTCCTCCCTTAGCTCAAGATATCGGTGTGGATTTTGTGCCGCTCTTAATCCTGATGGTTTTCGTGGCCAACAGTTCCGGGTTATTAACTATTGTTGGTGATCCCGCTACTTATATCGTCGGTGATTCTATTAATATAACCTTCATGGAATACCTACAGCGTTTGAGTTTAGGTGGTGCCTTGGCAGTAATTACCATTCTGGTTATGTTACCTTGGTTATTCCCGAAAATCTGGCGGACAAAATTCGAGCATTTAGAAGAATTACCCCATCCGAAAATTAATCATCCTCGCGTCTTAGCGGTGGGGGGAATTATCGTCTTTTTAGTCTTATTTTTATTCGTCGTCGGTGAATCTTTTCCCGTACCCATTTCTCCCGCGGCCGTTGCTTTGATGGGGGCCACTTTAGCCCTACTTTTAGCCCAGCAATCGAAAATCGATACGGTTCATAATATTCTCCGGGATGTGGACTGGAGTACCCTATTATTTTTTATGTCGATTTTTGTCCTAATTGGCGGCTTAGAAAAAACTGGTGTAGTTAATAGTTTATCGGGATTTCTGGCGATAATTTTAGGCAAAAATATCTTTTTAGGTTCTCTAGTCTTGCTGTTTTTTGTCGGTTTTATTTCCAGTGTCGTTCCGAATATTCCCCTAGTGGTGGCCATGGTTCCACTACTGAAACAGTACCTTGTTAATGTTAATTTAGTCGGGACAGAAGTTCTTTCTCCCGATTATGCCGGTTCTTTTCCCCCGGAAGTTTTACCGCTTTTCTACGCGATGATGTATGGGGCCACCCTAGGAGGTAATGGTACTTTAGTGGGGGCTTCTTCTAATATTGTCGCCGCCGGCATCGCCGAACAACACGGGGGCAAAATTACTTTTCATACCTTTCTGCGCTACGGCCTACCAGTGATGTTTACTCAGTTAGTCGTCTCGGCAATGTATATGTTAATTTTCTTTGTCTAGTCTATATCTGGGGGGCATTAATGTTAAGTTCGCCTAAGATTGACAAAAACGTTAACATTGATTAACATTCTCCTATCGTGCTAGATAATCTGGATTGATCGGCGATCGTGAACAAAAAAATCTCTGTTTTAGCACCAGATTTATCCGGTGGTGGTGGCACAAGAGTCTATTTGATTGCTCAAGTCTTGCAACAGCTAAACTGTCAGGTGACGGTCTATGGCCCGATTTTTGGCCGGGAAATCTATCCAACCCCACCGGGGAATTTACCGGTGGTATCGGTCCAAGGCAATAATTATCCCCAGTTTTTTGGCCAGATCAAAACTTTACTCGATCGCCTCTCCGGAGAGATTATCTATGCGGTTAAACCCCGTCCCACCAGTTTTGGCATCGGCCTACTAAAACGTTTTTTTTCCCCACGTCCCCTAATTCTCGATATTGACGATTGGGAAATGAGTTGGTTTGGTGGCGATCGATGGTCCTATCGTCCTCATCCCCGACAATTAGCTAGGGATATCCTCAAAAAAAATGGTGCGCTTAGAGACCCAAATCACCCTCTCTATCTGCGTTGGATGGAAAATTTAATTAACCGCGCCGATGGGGTGACGGTTAATAATCAATTTTTGCAAAAGCGTTACGGGGGGATTTATTTACCGAATGGCAAGGATACGCAACTATTCGATCCCAATCTCTACGATCCCGTCGCTTGTCGTCAAAAATACGGTTTATCTGCGTATAAAGTCTTAATGTTCCCGGGTACGGCTAGACCTCACAAAGGTTTAGAAGATGTCTTAATCGCTTTAGATCAAATTGGTGATCCTGATTTTAAATTGGTGGTGGTGGGAGGTCGCCAAATCGGGGATGGTTATCTGGATAGTTTGTTGGAAAAAGGTCAACCTTGGTTAATTCATTTACCTGCTCAACCGATCGATCGAATGCCGGAAGTTGTGGCCGCTGCTCATGCTATTATCGTTCCCCAGAGGGATGAAGCTACGGCTAACGCCCAATTTCCGATTAAACTCACCGATGGTATGGCGATGGCTAAACCGATTATTTCCACTAAAGTGGCAGATATTCCCGAAATTTTAGCTGATATTGGCTATTTAGTCGAACCTCGATCGCCAGAGCAACTAGCTGTCATAATTAGAGAAGTTTTTAATCATCTCGACTTGGCTAATGCACGAGGACTAAAAGCGAGAGAGCGCTGTATCGCCTCCTATAGTACCACCGCCATGGCGACAACTCTCTCTGGCATAATTACTTCTCTGGAAGGGAAATATTAGATTGTAGCGAGTAGGATAATTGACCGTTGACTATTTACTTTATTACTTATAGCGATGAATCCTAATCAAATTCTCCTTAAATATACGCTTAAATACTGGATATTAGTGGTTTCCAGCATTGTTATAGGCTTTGTCAGTACCATATTTAATGGGGTAGGAACTGTTTTAGTTATCCCCTTACTAATTTCTTTTATTAATCCTGAAAATGATATCTTAAAAAATGCCCCCCAAATTATCAAAAAGCTGCTCTCCGTTTTCGAGGTTTTCTCGGTCGATACTCGTTTTTTCTGGATGTTTGCGGCGATATTAGGGATTTTAATTCTCAAGCACATTACCAATTTTGTCAGTAATTTACTAGGCACTTACTTGTCTTTAATTATGGCAAAAGATATGCGAATTGATTCAGTTATTCTGCTGCTAGAAGTGGATATAGATTATTATGTAAAAAGTAAAATAGGAGATATTTTTAATCGTTTCATGTCGGAGATTAATCGAGCCGTAGCATCGATTAGAAATTACATAAACCTGATTAAGATTATTGGCACAGCTTTCATGTACTTAGCTATTTTATTATCAATTTCTTGGCAATTAACGATTCTTTCTAGTGTTTTGGGTGGCTTTTTAGCTCTGCTTAATCAATACTTTGTCAAGAGATCGAAAAAGTTTGGAGAGATTATCACCGTAACGGCTAAACAGCAAACTAATAAACTGTTGGAACTGTTAACTGGAATTCGCCTAATTAAAGCGGTAGGCAATGAAAGATACGAATTAGAATCTATTGTGGAAGATATCGAAGCCCGGGAGAAAGCTGGTTTAGATGCCCAGACTAATAATGCTGTAATCGCTCCGCTTAATGAAATAGGTGGAGTTGTTATTATTGCCTTAATTATTATTGCTGGTCGTTATCTTTTTAATGAACAACTTCAAGCTTTAGCGACAATTTTATTGACCTATCTCTATGTACTTTTCCGGGCATTGCCGATAGTTAGTCAGATTAACAGTGCTAGGAGTAGTCTATTGGGGGATGTTTCCGCAGTAGAGGTGGTAGCGGATTTTCTCATTCGAGAGAATAAACCATTTATGAGCAATGGCTCTATTCCCTATCAAAGATTAGAGACAGGTATTCATTTTGATAACGTCCAATTTTCCTATCCCGGTCATCAAGAATTAGTTCTCAAGGGCATCGATCTTTGGATTCCAAAAGGAAAAATGATCGCTCTTGTTGGTGCTTCGGGGGCCGGAAAATCGACAATTGCTGATTTATTACCACGCTTTTATGATCCTACAGCCGGGAGGATTCTTTTTGACGGTCACGATTTACGGGATTATGAGATCAAAACTGTGAGAAAAGCCATGGGAATAGTCAGTCAAGACACTTTTCTCTTTAATAATTCTCTCCGTTTTAATATTGCCTACGGATTAAGCGATGTTAGTGATGCAGAAATTTTAGAGGCGACAAAAAGGGCGAATGCCTACGAGTTTATCTCCAAACTGCCGGAAGGACTGGATACGGAAATTGGCGATCGGGGAGTGAGACTTTCGGGGGGACAAAAACAAAGATTAGCGATCGCTCGTGCCTTACTGCGAGATCCGGATATTCTCATTCTCGATGAAGCCACCAGTGCTTTGGATACAATTTCTGAGCGTTTAGTACAGGAAGCGATCGATGAACTCTGTCGCGAGCGGACTACTCTTGTGATCGCTCACCGTCTTTCCACAGTTCAAAAAGCCTATCAAATTGTGGTGCTGGACAAGGGAAAAGTGGCAGAAATCGGCAATCATGAGGAATTATTAGCTCAAGGTGGTCATTATGCCCGTTTACACGCTCTGCAATTTAGTGATAGCAAAGAGGCCGACTCTAAGAATAGGGAAGATGAGCAAAAAAGAAAAGCTTATTTATCCTACGAAGCGAGAAGCAGTCTTAATAGTCTTTTAGGTTCTCTGCGTCTAGTATCTGAAGATTTAATCGAAGATTCTCAGGAGAAACAGGAAATTTTAGAAGAATCCTGTAGTTCAGCCATGCGACTTCTCCATATTATCGAAGACTACGAGTATTCCTCGACTCGATAGCTCTCCTGCAAAAATCAAAAATTGTTGTCATAGTTAGTAAAAGTATAGTCAAATATAGACAGACTGAATTCCATTTCAGAAATTCCCTTCACTTTTACTTCGAGAGATTAATTCTCCTTGGGTGAACTACGCACCTCTCTATCCCA
>NZ_SFBY01000457.1:0-9196 GCF_007095505.1 Microcystis sp. M_QC_C_20170808_M3Col | reverse complement strand
TAACCCTTTTGTGCCTTAAGTCCTTTCCTGTATGAATTTCAGCTACTTTTGAGCGTAGTTGCTCTCATCGAATTTTATTTTAAGTTAATTATTTGCATAACAATTCCCGAAGAGCCAAATAGTTTTCTGGTAAAGAAATATTTAAAATCGATTAATTTGGCATCATTTATGATATAAGGATTAGCCCCCTGTTCAAAGGGTAGCTGAATATTTAATCCGAAGGAATTTTCCCGTCCAGCGCCTTCATTCCCCGCTTGCATGATGCCACCCCCGGCACCGGTTAACACCATAAAACCGTATTGACTGATACAGCGCGCGAAGTCCACTGCGAGACGGTATTCACTGCTGTCGGGTTTGATGCGTGCCGAGCCAAAAATGGTCAGTTTACGAATATGACGGTAGGGGTAAAATACCTGAAATCCCTTTTCTAGATCTTCGATCGCGTAGGTTAAAATTTTCCAATCCAGGCGATCGATTTCCTCCTCGGCAATTCTGACTATTGCTTCCAGAGATCTTTGAATCCATTTACCATCTTTCAAGTGGGGTAAATGTTGCACCAATTTCAGCAAGTCTTCGCTTAATTCAGAATAGGAGTTGTCCATTGGGGTGTTGGGGGTTGGGTGTTGGGGGTTGGGGTTTTGGGGTTTTAGGGTTTTAGGGTTTTAGGGTTTTAGTGGAAATTCCCCACTTCCCCACTTCCCCATTCCCCTGTCCATCTGATAGTTAACTATTCAAAGACTTAAAGATCACTGTTCAGGATTATTTATTGCTTGATTAACTTGGGTGATTTGGGTTTGAAAATATTGTTCACGATAACGGATAGCTTGGGCTAATTCCGCACCTTTTTGGAAAGCAAGTAAAGCTTGGGGATAATTTTTTCTCTCTAGATAAATTTGACCGATTTGATCGTAGGTATTCATTAAACCGTAGTAATTATAACCCAATTCATGGACTTTAATTAATTCTTGATATATTTGTAAAGCATAATCTACCTGTTGATAACTTTTATAGAGTTCGGCCAACTTATTTAAAGCTTCTCCTGCGATGCCGTACTGTTGTAAAGCAAAAGCGAGAGAATAGGCTTCTTGAAAGTTTTGGCTGGCTTTATTTGCATCTTTTAAAGCTTGATAATCTAAACCAATTTGAATTTTTAGAGCGGGGATTAACTGTATTTGCTGATTTCTGATCTGGGTTTCAGCTATTTCTTCTTTAATTTTTACGGCGTTAGCTGGTTGCAGAGATTCTCGATAAATTTCTGCTAGTCTTTGCAAATAAATTCCTTGAGTTAAAGAATTATTCTGCGTCTTAGAAATAGTTAATAATTCCTCGTAAACTGGGGCGGCTTTTTGATAATCAAAACGGGATAAATGAATTTGACCAAGTTGATTTAAAGTTGCTTCTACTGCTGTGTTATCGCCAGATTGTCTGGCATTAGCTAGGATTTTATCATAGATAATTATCGCCTCATTAAAAGCTCGTACCTGTTCATAGGATGTACCTAGTAATGCTAATAATTCTCCGTCCATTGTCTGGTTAGTTTCCGCAGTTTGTTGCACAGCTTTTAAACGATTAGTAATTAATTTAACATCCTCGGTTCGATCTCGATTCCAAGCTGCTAAACCCACTTTTCCCAAAGATTTTACTTCTTCTTTTGCTCCTAAATAACGATTTAATTTAATCACTTCATACCAGATAGGAAAAGCTTCCTCATTTAATCCCGCATCGTATTTAGCTTGAGCTTCAGCATTGCGTTGATCGATGTATAATAGCAGTTGACGACGCTCCAAGGGAGTTAAAGGGCGATCAATTCCGGGTAATAAAGGACTTTTTAGGGGAGTTTCGAGGGGATTGGGTGCAGGGGTTTCTGTTTGTGCTAGGAGAGGAAGGGAAGTACCGATCAAACAGAGCCATAAACTGAGAGAAAAACGTAGCATAATAGACTGATAGGAGCGTAGTAGAGGAGGATATTTTGTGATCGATCGATTCTATAAGAGACTGACTGCCGAAAATTTGCGTTTCCCAATTTTGGGTTTAATTGCTAGTTTGATTGTAACCTTTAGTCTGGCTGCCTGTGGTGTCTCCCCGCAAGTTTTAGCAGAACAACGAATGTTTCTACCGCTCTCGGTCGAGTTTTTGGGAGAATATCAATTACCACAAGCGGATTATCAAGGGACAAGGGTGGGGGGATTATCGGCAATTACCTATGATCGTGCCAATAACCGCTTTTATCTCCTCAGTGATGATCGTTCTCAGAAAGCTCCGGCCCGCTTTTATCGGGCTAGTTTGCAGATAAATGGTGAAAAAATCGAAAAAGTGAATTTAGAGGCAGTCACGTTCCTAAAAGATGGCAAGGGAGAAACGTTTAAAAAGGGATCGATCGACCCGGAAGGTATCGCTTTTTCGCCCCGACAAACTTTGTTTATTTCCAGTGAAGGTGCGGTTAAACAGAGAATTGATCCTTTTATTGCTGAATTTGATTTGCAGGGACAATTAAAGGAGTCTTTGTTAATTCCTAATCGCTTTTTACCGGATGATAGCAATCAAAAAGGAATACAGGATAATTTAGGGTTTGAATCCTTAACTTTAGGGATTACCAGCACTCTCAAAGACGATCCTTTTCGTTTGTTTACTGCCACAGAAAACGCTTTAATTCAAGATAGTCCCACGGGAAAAAGAGCAGAAAATCTCAGAGTGCGACTTCTTCATTATGTTATTGATCCGATTGGTGCGCCTGTGTTAGTATCAGAACAATTGTATGTGTTAGATGAGCCACCCAGTGGTGCGAGATACTACGGTTTAACGGAATTATTAGCTTTAGAAAAAGAGGGTTATTTTCTCAGTTTAGAGCGAACTTTTGGTTTAGAAGGTTTTGGAGCGAAACTATTTCAGGTAGTTAATGGGAGTGCCACTGATACCTCGAAAATTGCTCGGATACCGGGAGAATTAGAAGCTTTACAGGTGCAACCCTTGCGGAAAAAATTATTACTAGATTTAGGGACTTTGGGGATTGATTTAGATAATTTGGAGGGAATGACCCTCGGTCCAAGATTAGCTGATGGCAGTCGCTCTTTGATTTTAGTCAGTGATGATAATTTTAATCCGAATCAGGTCAATCAGTTTTTACTATTTCGACTCAAGGAAAAATAAACAAGAGATGGTTAATTGCCTCACCTATCCCCTTCTGGGAGAAGGATTGGGGTGAGGGTAGGCCGATTAATAATCACTTTTTTCGATATCTTTGCGAATATCATTCAGGTCAATATAGCGATCGGTGGCATTTCGCAATTCCCTAGCGATCATCCCTTCCGTAGAAACTACGGTAATATGAGTATTTTTAGAGCGCAATAGTTCGATCGCTCGTTCAAAATCGCCATCACCGCTAAATAAAATCACTCGATCGTATTGATCGACGGTATTAAACATATCGACGACAATTTCGATATCTAAATTAGCTTTCTGGGAAAACCGACCGGAACTATCATCATAATATTCTTTCAAAATTTTTGTTCTCACCGTATAACCCAAACTAATTAAAGCATCGCGAAAACCTCTTTGATCTTGGGAATCTTTTAAACCCGTGTACCAAAAGGCATTAATTAACATAATATTCGGGTCGTTGGTGAAGTAATTTAACACCTTACGCGGGTCAAAAAACCAACCATTTTTTTGTTGAGCATAAAACATATTATTGCCATCCACAAAAATCGAAAGGCGATCTTTCGGACGGCCGCCACCATTACAATGACAAAGACCGGCTTCTGTCATACAAAATACATACCTAATTTTTTATAGAGTTTAACTATAAAATTACTTTTTAGTAATTTTACGGGGGAAAACGACTATTCTTTGAGGAATAGCGGTGATTTGAGAGCAAAAAGATAGCAACTAAAATAAAAATTAGCTTTTTTGTCTAGGAGACAAACTAGATAATAGTTTGGGAATAATTAAAAGTGATAATAGAGAGATTGTACAGTAATTAGGTCATTTTGATAATCTTTCTTGATAGATGGGTATCAACAAGGCTGGTTAGATCAGGTAGGAACACCAATCACTCCAACCTCCAGAATATAGCTTAACATTGTCGTATCCGGCTAGGGTAAGGGAAAAGATATTGACACAGGCTGTCACTCCCGAACCACAGTAGAGGATAATTTCTCGATCGCTTTGCCGCTCTTGCCAACGTTGTTTTTGCCGGGCCGGGGGTTGAGAAAAACCCTGACTATCGGTGACTTCTAACCAGGGATAATTAAGCGCCCCCTCGATGTGGCCGGCGATCGGATCGATCGGTTCCCTTTCACCCCGATAGCGATCGCTTTCCCTGGCATCAATTAACACCACTCCCGCTTGCTCTTTTTGCCTTTTTACCTCCTCGATCGTGACTACCCAATCCTGTTGAACTTGGGGGAAAAAAGCGCCGGTTTTCGGCACAGGTATCTGATTGGAGACGGGATAACCGGCATTTAACCAATTTTGCCAACCACCATCGAGAATGCTGACTCGTTCATGGCCGAGATAACGTAATAACCACCAGAGACGACTGGCAAAGGCAAAACGGGAGGCATCGTAGGCGATGACATGAGTTTGACCAGAAATCACCCCTAAAGAGCTTAATTTAGCGGCTATCGTCTGCGGATTCGGTAAAGGATGACGGCCGCCATGACGGGCAACGGGAGCCGATAAATCGCGATCGAGGTGTAAATAGAAGGAATTTTGAATATGATTGGCTAAATACTCTTGATAACCGAGATCGGGATCGTTTAATTGAAAACGACAGTCAATAACCATCAGATCGGGGCGATCGAGATTAGTCACTAACCAACTAGGAGAAACGAGGGGCGCGATCGGATTCATGGCGGGAAAATTGTTTAATAATTAACAGACAGTTGCGCTGATCTTCGCTGCGAGTATAACTGAGTTGATCGGCGATTTTTTGGAGGATCGGCAGTCCTTGCCCATGACCAGAGAAACTATAGTCATGATAGGCGTTTTTCTCGATAAAGTCCTCTAAATCGAAGGCGTAACCCCGATCCCAGATGCGAATTTCCATCTGGGATCGGGTAATCTCGATCTCGATCTCGATCGGGATTTCGGGAGGGAGGTGTCGGTGAGCGTGACGGACTGCATTGGTAAAACCTTCGGCAAGAGCAAGCTGACAGTGGAGCCAGTCTTTTTGGGGAATGCCCGCCAGTTTAAATTGCTCAAAATATTTTAAAACGCTATCTAAGGACTTGAGATCGCTATCTACCTGAAAAGAAATCTTCACCCCCGGCTTACCTCTCCAATGCCTTACGCTAGAAGTTATACCATTTTTCCCAAACTATGACTGATGTGTTAGCTCGATTCTGGATTTAATCCCCTGAGAGGGGGACAAGCAAAGTCATCTGTTAGGGAGTCGGGGGTAAGCAGTTAAGATTGAGATAGTCGAGTCACAAAAAAGATGGTACGAATTCTAGTAATTGATGATGATGGAGTAATTCAAACGTTTTTGAGCCGCGCTTTGCGGAAGGAATACGAGGTTTTTATTGCCAGTGATGGGGAAGAAGGATTAAAGCAAGCGGGGCAACTAAAACCAGCGATGATTATTTGTGATTGGATGATGCCGGGGATCGATGGGTTGGAAGTTTGCCGGCAAATTAAGCTCAATCCCCAACTGTCAACGACTTTTTTTATCCTCTTAACTTCTTTGGGATCGGTGGAGGATCGGGTGAAGGGATTGGATGCGGGGGCCGATGATTTTTTATGTAAACCGATCGAGATTAATGAGTTAAGAGCGCGCGTGCGGGCGGGAATTCGTTTGCATCAATTAAGTCATGATCTGCAAGCGCAAAAACAATTACTAGAAATGGAGTTAGCGGAAGCGGCGGAATATGTGCGATCGCTGTTACCAGAACCTTTTATTTCTCGAAAACTTGCTATCGATTTTCGCTTCCTTCCTTCTCGTCGATTGGGGGGGGATGGATTTGATTATTATTGGTTAGATAATGACCATTTGATGTTATATCTTTTAGATGTGGCTGGCCATGGTTTGCGAGCGGCTTTACCTTGCCTTTCGGTGATTAATTTACTCCGTTCCCGTGGTTTAACTCAGGTGAATTACTATCAACCTAATCAGGTTTTACATGGGTTAAATCAAGTTTATCAAATCAGCCCTAAGAATGATAAATATTTTACTATTTGGTACGGAATTTATGATCAGAAACAACAACAGTTAACCTATGCCAGTGCCGGTCATCCCCCGGCAGTTCTCCTGACTCAAAAACCTTTTGGACAGATGATTGAAACCAGACTGAAAGCCCCCGGTTTTCCCATCGGAATGTTTCCAGAAGCAGAATATATCAATCAGGTTCAATCCCTGAATTTCTCCAGTAGCCTTTATCTTTTTAGCGATGGAATTTACGAGATCGATTGTGCAGATGGTAGGATGTGGGGACTAGAGAACTTTCTTCAATCTTTGCAAAATTATCACTGTAATTCTGCCAAAAATCTTGATAATTTTATTGGAGAAATTCAAGCTTTACAATTTGATGGTAATTTTAAGGATGATCTTTCGATCATGCAGGTGGATTTTCGTTAATTAACTTCCGAGGATTTTTTGTTCTAATTCTTCTCGGTTATTAAAAATTTCAAAAACTCGATCCATATCGGTCAATTCAAATAACATTTTTATCTGCTCATTAATCGAGCAGATCAATAGTTTACCCCCCGCAGAACGCACGGTTTTTAAGGATAAAACTAGCGCCCCTAAACCAGAACTATCCATAAAGGTGACATTCTTGAAATCAACGATAATAACCTCTGAACCTCCCTGCACGGCTTCGGCAATTTCTTGGCGAAATTGGCTGGCTTGGTTGCCATCTAAAATACCCGATGGTTGAATGACTTTGATTGAAGAACTCATAAAAAAAAGGAAAAATTAAATGTTTTCTACCTGCTCACTCATAACTGCTCGCTGAAATCTGCTGACAACAGCCAATCTTTAACTATTTTTAACATATTAGGGTCAAGAAAAGCGCAAAATTAAAAATAGGAATTTTTGAAACTGCATGGAAAGTTACGATGTCATCCTCATCGGTGCGGGGCATAATGGTTTAGTTTGTGCCGCCTATCTCCTCAAAGCTGGTTATCGCGTCCTCCTTCTCGAACAGCGTAGCGTACCGGGAGGAGCCGCTACCACAGAAGCGGTTATCCCAGATCTAGCCCCCGATTTTAAGTTTAATCTCTGTGCGATCGATCACGAATTTATCTTTTTAGGGCCAGTAATTGAGGAATTAGAGCTAAAACGCCACGGATTAGAGTATTTATTCTTCGATCCTACCGTTTTCTGTCCCCATCCCTCCGGCCAATATTTTCTTTCCTATCGCTCTCTGGAAAAAACTCACGCCGCAATTGCCCAGTTTTGTCGGCGAGATGCCGATCGCTACCTTCAGTTTATCGACTATTGGGGACAGTTGCTGAATGCGATCGCTCCTTGGTTTAACGCTCCGCCCCAAGATTTGCTCAGAATCGCCCGCAATTATGACTCTAGTGCCTTAGCTAGTGTCTGGAAAGCGATCGGCTCGAAAAAGAAACTGCTCGACTTCATCCGCACGATGATTACTTCCCCCGAAGATGTCCTCAATGAGTGGTTTGAGAGCGAATTTGTGAAAGCACCCCTAGCTCGTCTAGCGGCAGAAATTGGCGCTCCTCCCTCCCAAAAAGGCATTACCTCCGGGATGATGATGATGGCGATGCGTCATTCTCCCGGGGTGGCTCGCCCTCGTGGTGGTACAGGCGCACTAACCGAGGCTCTGGTGAAATGTGTTGTCAGTCTCGGTGGGGTGATTTTAACCGAGCAGAAGGTTAAACAGATTCTAATGGAGGAAGGACAAGCGATCGGGGTTAGAGTGGACTCTGGACAAGAATATCTGGCAAAAGCGGCTGTTATCTCTAATATTGACGCTAGACGAGTCTTTTTACAGTTAGTCGCCCCCGCCGATGTGGATGCCGCCGATCCAGAATTGCGAGAAAGGGTAGAACGGCGAATTGTCAATAACAATGAAACAATTCTTAAAATTGATTGCGCCCTCGCCGAAGCACCAAGGTTCGAGGCTTACGATCACAAAGAGGAGTATTTACAGGGAACGATTCTCATCGCCGATTCCGTGCGTCACGTTGAACAGGCCCACGCTTTAACGATTTTGGGGCAGATTCCCGACGAAAATCCCTCGATGTACCTAGATGTACCCACTATTCTCGATCCCTCCATGGCTCCCCAAGGCAAGCATACCCTCTGGATCGAATTTTTTGCCCCCTATCAGATTGCCGGGGCCGAGGGAACGGGATTAAACGGCACGGGATGGACGGAAGAATTAAAAAATCGCGTGGCCGATCGAGTTCTTGATAAACTGGCCGATTATGCCCCAAATCTCAAATCCGCCATTATTGCCCGTCGGGTGGAAAGTCCGGCAGAATTAGCTAATCGTTTGGGTTCCTATAAAGGTAATTACTATCATCTTGATATGACCTTAGATCAGATGATTTTCCTGCGTCCTTTGCCGGAAATAGCTAACTACAAAACCCCAATTAAAAACCTTTATTTAACTGGGGCAGGAACTCACCCCGGCGGCTCAATTTCGGGAATGCCGGGGCGTAATTGCGCTCAGGTTTTCCTGCGGGATCGAAGCACTTTTCTGCAACGATTATTCAACTAATACTAAATCCGTTGAGTATAGGCTACATAGGGTCTGCGGCAAAAAGTTTTTCTTGGGGGCAGGGTGTGGGGTGTGGGGTGTGGGGTGTAGGGTTTTACCAGTTTTGAGGTGGTCAACTACCTAATTTTCAGGGAAAAAGTACCTGAATTTTCCCCCCGATCACTCCCATATCCAGTACTTTTTGATTGACAAAAAGTCTAAAAGTCTTACCCAACAAGGTTTTTAGATTTATTCAGCAGACCCTACATATTAGGACAGGCAACAGGCAAGAGGCACAGGGGAGAATCAATAATCAGTTTTTAATAACTGGATTTAGTATTGTAAAGTTTCAATACAAATATAGTCAGATATAGCCAGCCATGGTAATATGTGAACACGAAACTATCGGACTAGGCAAAAAAAACAGGAATAAGTTATCGAACGGCTTGGAGGTGGTGGAAACAAGGGAATTTAACAGGCTATCAATTGCCTTCCGGTACAATTATCACAACGGATAACAACCCTTC
>NZ_SFBY01000456.1:0-7784 GCF_007095505.1 Microcystis sp. M_QC_C_20170808_M3Col | reverse complement strand
GTCAGACTTAAGCAATTAAGCGTTTTTCGCTATCTGCGTCAACCCCATTGACGCGACCACCCTAAAAAAGTGGCGTGGTGAGGAATCGCCGTCCGTTTTACGGCGGCGAGGATGTCAACCTCGCTCTCTTTCCCTCTCTCGTTAGTCTCTGGTTAATTAACCGATCCCAACAGAGATTAAGCAACCGTTTGAGAGGGATTCGCCATCGTCACGAATACAGTGCGGTGATGGCCAGTGATTTTTTGTCAATACCTCTAGAGACAGAAAATAAACCGGCCTTTATCGGTGATCTTAGTTGTCGTTTTAATGCGTATTCCCCCCATTTGCGTTGTGCGGTTAATCCCCCAGGTCCTTGTGAAGGTTGTCGGCAGTACGAAGCTAAAACTGGCACAGCGTGGACGGCTTGAATTTCCAAAAAGTTCCCTATTTGCTATCCTTAAAAATTATCGCTATAGCAATTGAGGAGTGTGGGAAAAATGGCGTTCAAACGAAATTTGACCCTCTTAATCATCGGATTAGGATTAACTTGTTTACCCGTATATCCGGCCCAAGCTAACCAAATCAGCACCGTCACCCCGAATACGGCAGCCAATCAAACTCTCGCTACCCATCTGGTCCTAAAACTGAAAGAGAGAAAAGTTTACGTTTATCAAGATAAGCAAGTTTTAGCACAATTTACCGTCGCCGTCGGCAAAAAAGGCTGGGAAACCCCCACTGGTAAATTTGAGGTGCGGGAATTAGTTCGCAATCCCGTCTGGAAAAGTCCCTGGACAGGCAAAGTCAGCACCCCCGGTGCCAATAGTCCCTTAGGGGAAAGATGGATCGGTTTTTGGACTGACGGCAAAAATTCCATCGGTTTTCACGGGACCCCCGCGGAAAATTCCCTCGGTAGCGCCGCTTCCCATGGTTGTGTGCGGATGCGGAATCGGGATGTAAAAGTGTTGTTTGATTTAGTCCGCATGGGAACCCCCGTCATCGTTCAACCTTAATTCCGGCAGGTATTTTTTTAAGATAGGCAGGTCTTCCGGGCGATCAATATCGGCTAATTTAGGCAGATAAGCGGTTTTTAAAGCCAGTTTAGCGGCGATTGTCTGAGTTTTTGCCAGGACTTCCCCCGTTCCCCAGGGAATATCGCTAAAAAGCTCTGGAAAGACCTGTTTTAAAGCAATTAGGTAGTATCCTCCATCTAACGCCGGTCCTAAAACCATATCGTGGGTTTTTAGGGCCTCAAAGGCTGCTAAAATCTCTTTTTCCCCGATTTCTGGGCAATCTGTGCCAATAATAGCGATCGCTGTCATCCCTTGAGCAAAACCATCGGCAAAAGCATTTTGCATCTTTTCTCCTAAGTCTTTTCCCCGTTGAGAATGATAGCAATAATGCACACCTAACCAAGTACGCATTTTCTCCTCGCTGCCGCCATGGTAGTAAATGATCAGGGAGAGAAAATTCCCTAAACCTGCTAATTTACCGAGAGTATATTCGGCCAGTTTGCGGTGCAATTCCTCGGCTCCCTCGGCTGCCAAAGCTGGAATCATCCGGGTTTTTACTTTCCCCAATTCCGGATAACGGGTAAAAATAATCAGTTGTTGTCTCCAGTCCACGAGTGATTGCGACGATGATATTAATTATTAGTTTTAGCATACTGTCAATAGGAGGCAGGAAACCCAATAAAACAGGCTTTATTGGCTTAATATAGATTATTGCAAGTGGGTGGGTGGAATTAAATATAAGATGAACGTAGGTACGATGGCAGCGATCGCTTTATTGAGTCGAAACCTTTTTCCTAGCGGCATTTCAGACTTTTTCAGCAAAACCTAATTAGCTAGGGACTAGGCTTTTTGGGTGAGTTTAAACAGGATAAACCAGCATCTTTAGCAGTAGGATACTTGATTGGGACAAAAGCAAAATCTGAACTTAGTGTCCGACACTCCACAATGTGAACAAATTCTACGGAGGGATTTTGGGGATCGCCATTTTCATCGATTTTTTTGCGATCGCCATTTTCATCGAATTTAATTGTCCCAGTTGCACCTTTAGTGACAAGAAAATCAGGAGACTTTAAGTGTTCAAGGATATTAATTCTTGTTGGAGTATTTTCCTTTTCTAGAGCTTTTGTTAGAGCAAGAGTTGCATCATAGGATAGGGCTGTTATTGCATTAACAGAAGTTGTAGTCCATAAAATTTTAGCATCCTTAAGAAAATTCTTGTTAGGACTGGTTAAAGAATCCCAAGGAACCGCAATAACAAACTTTTGAAAAGGTTGTAGGTTGTCAATTTGTTCTAAGGTACGAGAACTACGAAGCCCCCATGATCCGATAACCCAATTTTGACTATTATTAAGTTTTATAAGTCTAATTGCATCGCCTTGAGCATCGCCAATCGCTTTTGGGAATAGTACAAGCCCTATTGTTTCTGTTATTTTTTCTTCTTTCTGTCGTCGTAACTCTTGGATGGCTTCTTCTGCCTTAAAATTATTTCCGAGATCAAATTCATCTAATTTTACTACAGTTCCAGAGAATGGAGGGCGTGTAAAAATAGTTTTAAAACTATTAAAAAAAGATTCACTAAATGGACTTCCTTCACTATAAAAGCCCACCACTTTTTTAATAGACTTTTCTTGCAAAAATTTTGCAATGGCAGGAGATTGTTGCTCGCTGGAACAAACAGTTCGCAGGAAATTTTTTCTGGGGTATTTAGTAAGCTCGCTAGTCGTTGATCCGGGAGAAATCAAAACTAAATTATTTTCCTT
This sequence comes from Microcystis sp. M_QC_C_20170808_M3Col, assembly GCF_007095505.1. NCBI lineage: Bacteria > Bacillati > Cyanobacteriota > Cyanophyceae > Chroococcales > Microcystaceae > Microcystis > Microcystis sp. M_QC_C_20170808_M3Col. The sequence goes on along the minus strand of NZ_SFBY01000456.1, from coordinate 5,035 downwards.
ATAAATATCCACCGTTGCCACAGTCATTTCACTGGGATAGTGACCAACAACTCCTAAAATTTCAGGACTCTGGGAAAGAGATGCTGCTCTCTTTTTGGCTAATAATTCGTCATTTTCATCATTAGTAATGACAACTTTTAATCCCTTACCATTAATCGCTTTTTTATTGATAAAATTTTGATCTGGAAAATACTTGAGGAATGGATCATTGTCATTTAAAAGTCCCAGATTAATTTTTGTTTGTAATTGTGCTACTCCTCGTAACATTTCTTTTGCTCGACTATCACCATCATCATCATTAAAGTCATTTTGATTTTTGGGAATACTAACAGCAACAGCAATGGTGTAATATGGCTTTTTAGTGGCTTCTAGTAAAGCATTATTTAAGTAAATTAACGTTTCTGGATCTAGCCTATCCTGTTGCCATGCGTCCTTAAATCTTAACAGGGCTTTTTGATAATCACACTGTGCAAAATATTCTGCACCTTTCTTCTTGTTAAACGATTGAGAGTAATTAAGAACTTCTTCTCCTTCACTAATAAAGTCGCCCGTTTGTTTTGGACAATTAGATGGAATTAATCGAGTAATAATACCAGGTCGATAAATGGCAATTAAACCTACAACTGCTATTAATGGTATTCCTATGCTAACTGGCAGATTTAATTTGAAATTTTGGGGCTTTAAAGTTTTTATAGAATGCAAAATTTGGGCAATTTTTGCAGAAGGAGAAGTGCTTGTTGGAATCGTCGGAGTAATGGGATAAACCTCATTTTGCACTTCTTCTTCAATCACCTGAATATCCTCATCCCTCAGCCCGTAACGGCTTTGTAACTCTTTTAGTCTCCTTCTGTTTCCTTCTGTTATTGAAATAGAATCAGCTAATAATTCTCTAAAAGTTGCTTTGTACTCTGTTAGATTTTGTAATCTTTTTATGAATGGCGCAAGATTCTCTTGTTCAATAATCTCTGCCTCATTTAAGGATAAATCTAATTCGTTTCTTAGTTCATGTAGGCAGTTTTTTTCTACACGATTAAAATTTTTTTTACATATATTTTCCTTGCTCCATTCATCTAGAATTTCTCTAACCTTCTCACGATAAATAAATATAGGATCATTAGCAGCAAGAGGAGATCTGGCCAAATAAATAGTCTCGTCTCCTTCAAGAGAAAGATAAAATTTGGGAGTCATGGCAGGGGCGGCTTCCTGTACCCGTTCGCTGGCATACTCATGCAACTCGTTAACGGAAATTTTCTGATCTCCATCTCTGTCTGCCGCACCAGTTTCAATTCCCTCGACTAGATATCTTGTGTAGATAGAAAGGTCGTTATCCTCCGATTCAAAAGAATACTCAATCGAGCTAGAAGAAGTAAGAATTGCCCTTCCTCTTCCTCCTAACTCAGTTTGAATATCTATTTCTCCCATTACTCCCATTACAGGTGTTCCTTTGCCTTGAACAAATGCGCCACTAAAACAGCAGTCGAGAATAATTATCTGCCTTTTGGAACGACTATTTTTGATGTACTCTTGAAGTTCACTTGCCGGTAAAGCTGTTGCACGAAAAAAATTTCCATTCTGATAACACCCAGTGTCTCTTGTACTCAGAAAAAATTTAGCATCTTGATCTTTAAGTCCATGCCCAGAAAAATATAAAAGCACCAAATCATCTCGCTGTCGATTAGCAAATAAATCCTCAACTGCTTTTTCCATACTCCCTTTGTCTGGGTTAGGCAAAACTGTAACCTGATCAAAGGCTCCCATGTCTGGATGCTCTAATACTCGGCGCATTGCTTCAACGTCTAGAATTGCACTAGAAATTGGGCGCAATCCTTCGGAATACTCGCTCACACCAATTAACAAAGCAAATTTTGCCATAATACCTTCTTTAACCTGAGATAAAGTCTTGAGCCGCTTTAATAGCCATTTCCAATTCTTCTCGACTGTGAGCTTTAACCGTCAACTTGCGACCATTGGCCTCTACCGACAATTCTATCGGTTTACCTCCCAGGCGATCGCCCAGAACCCCTAACAGTTTTTTGCCATTAGCGGGGTTAACTTCGGTCATTAAGATTCCACCCAAAAAACCGCCCAATGACTTATTACCTTCAGGAGGATTGGGATCAAGAATGCGTTTAACCGATTCAACTTCATCTGCCTGTTCTAGTTCTGTCAGTAATACTTGGACTTGTTTGTCGCGTTCTTCAGGTTCCAGGTTAGGATCGTTAAAAGCGATCAGCAATTTAATCGTAGATTTGTTACTCATAGGAAGTTGAGTTGAAATAATATAGGATAATACTAATCTTACTGAATTATGCAAATTTTACCATATAGCATCTGAAATCTAAATAAGTGATCCCATTTCATACTACCCCTTGCCGAGTGCCGATTTCTTCACTGATGTTCTGATGTTGCTGAACATAGAAGATCGATTTTTCAACCTGCTCCAAGAAATCATAACAATTATTGTGTGTTGGGTTTCCTTCCGTCAACCCTACTACTACTACAGGCTAATGGCGATAATTCCGCATAGAATCTGAAATCTAAATAAGTGATCCCATTTCATACTGCCCCTTGCCGAGTGCCGATTTCTTCACTGATGTTGTGATGTTGCTGAACATAGAAGATCGATTTTTCAACTTGCTCCAAGAAATCATAACAATTATTGTGTGTTGGGTTTCCTTACGTCAATCCAACCTACAGGCTGCAAATTTTTCCCAGGGAATTAAGTTGGCTAACTTTTATCTTTCCCAATAAAACAGGGAATTAAAAGATAGCGATCGCAATTTTAATTCCCTGTTGAATTCGTTGTCGGGATTGAGGCGAAATTGCGCCATAGGGACCTTGTTCGAGATAAACTTGGCGAATCGCTGAGATATTGTCGCATAAGGCCAGAGAATCTGTTAAGAGTCCGCCTTCTCCCGCTTCGATCAAAATACGGGTTGGGGTTTCTCCACCGGTTAAATCGCTGGTCAAGGGAACAACCAAAACACTACTAGAAAGCTGATTCCTGACATTGATAGAAACGACAACAGCGGGGCGTTTTTTGGTGTCTCCTATGGTTTTAAGGGCGCGAATTAAATAAATCTCTCCGGCTCTTCGGGACTTGGTATTAATTGATTAGTTCGCTCCAGATCGCAAACAATTGACAAAAATTGCGGTAATGTCTGTCTCTATAAGGGTTTCATTCCTTATAACCCCGTCCATTGCATAAGACAAACCGAAGAGCCATCTCTCCTTGGTGGGGATAATTGTCATCTTCCATGTTAGAGTCCTTCCGGGTCGAGGATTTCTTCCATTTGGGTTTGGGCGAATTCTCCCCAGTCCAGGTCAAATTGCCGTTCAGTTGGTTTTTGGGTTTGGTAGAAGGTGCGTAACTGGTTTTCTATCTGCTGTCGGTGCCACAGTCGCAATCCTTCTTCGACAGCAGCAGAGCGATTCTCCGTCAATTGGTCAATATCTTGAAGCAATTTAGAATCGACGGTAATAGATATCCGTTGTTTGGTGCTTGATTGGGTCATGGGTCAGGAGATAAGGTAATATTATTTATATGATAATTTATCATATGACAATCCCGCCTCGGTTTTTAGGTTCGGGGCTTTGTCGGATAAGATACCGCTCCTCAAAAGTTAACTATAATGATTAAAAGTAAAGATATAGATATAACTTAATCCATCGCTTGTTTGTATTGTTGAACAGTCAGGTAAACCAACGACTACAGTTGAATTAAAACCAGCAAAAAATTAACTTAATGAGTTATTGGAAGCTGTACTTAAAGGTGAAGAAATTATCATCACAAAAAAGAATGAACCTGTAGTTAAATTAGGTCCTGTAAAGTTAGCCAAGAAACCACCGCTTCAACCCGGAAGTGCTGCGGGAAAAGTTGGGATAGCCGATGATTTTGATGCTCCTAGAACCACTGAGAACAGAGGACATCACTTTTGTGCAATTCCTGTAAACGGTTGATTGACACTCCCGTCGCTAAAAGCGAGGGATTCTTGGTTCACTGAGTTTCCTTAATCTGGCAGGACGTATCCAACCAAACCAGAGGGAATCTCTCCCCAAGCGTTTATTGGGTCTAGCCCAAAGGTTCCGGTATGCCCTACCGTACTTAGTCCCTTTTTGAGAATGTTGATAGCGGCGTTAATATCTCTATCTTCTACATAGCCACAGTGGGGACAAATATGGGTTCTCGTAGATAGAGATTTAGTTACTTTTTGATCACAATTAGAACAGTTTTGACTCGTGTTATGGGGGGCTACTGCTACCGTGGCCTTACCGTATTTAAAGCCAAAATACTCTAACCATTGTCGAAAAGTTGACCAAGCCACATCATTAATAGATTTAGCAAGTTTAGAGTTTTTTACCATGCCTTTAACATTTAAATCGACCTGAGCAATAAAATCGTTAGATTTAATGACGCGCAATGCCTCTTTTTGGGCAAAGCCTTTACGTTGCCTACTTACTCTTAAATGCTTTCTAGCATATCTCTTTCTAGCTTTTTGGTAGTTGTTTGATTGGGGTTGACCTTTTCTAAACTTTTTAGATTTCTTCCGATTCAGACGATTTAATCTTTTTTCTGCCTTGCGATAGAATTGCGTTATTTCTACCGTTTCCCCATCACTGTTAGCGTAGAAAACTTTTAAACCTACATCCAACCCTACACATTTTTTAGTAGGTTCAAGAGGTTTTGCATATTCCCGAACATTTAAATTAATGCAGAAACATAATAACCGTCAGCACGTTTGACAATCCTTACCCGTTTAATTTGGTCTAAGGGATAGAAATTTAGGTCTCTAGTTCCTTTCAGTTTAACCGTGCCGATGTTTTTCTTGTCGGTAAAAGTAATTTTCTTTCTATCCTCCGATAGTTGACCTCCGGAGTGTTTATATTCTACGGAACGATTATTCTTTTGGAATTTAGGATAGCCTTTCTTTCCCTTTATTCCTTTCTTACAATTGTCATAGAAACGAGCAATAGCTGACCAAGCCCGTTCTGCTGATGCTTGTCTGGCTGTAGAGTTAAGGTCATCCGCAAACTT
>NZ_SFBY01000455.1:0-9523 GCF_007095505.1 Microcystis sp. M_QC_C_20170808_M3Col | reverse complement strand
TTCAAAATCTGTCGAAATGTTAGAGCACTCAATTCGGCTTCTTATTCATTACCTCAAGTTTAAGGATGTTCCTATTCCCTGCGTTTCTGCTTGATTCATCTTTCTGTCTGACAACGCCACGGATTTAGTATAAATTCCCCACACCCCACTACCCCAACCCCCAACCCCCAACCCCCACCGAAAAACTTTTTTAGCAGACCCTAACTAGGGGAGAAAAGGAAGGTGAGAGGAACCATTCAAGATAAAGCAGCGATCGCTTGTTCTAGGGCCAGGGAAATATGAGTCCAATGGGTTCCCCCCTGACAAAAAACGATATAGGGTTCCCGTAGGGGTCCATCGGCGGAGAATTCCGAGGTGCTACCATCGATAAACGTGCCACCAGCCATCACTACTTGGCTCTCATAGCCTGGCATTTGGGCAGGAACGGGATCTAAGTAGGAACCGATGGGAGAATAGGCTTGAATGGCTTTACAGAAGGCAATCAGCTTATCGGGGGAACCGAGTTTAATCGCTTGAATAATATCGCGTCGAGGCACAAAAGGAGCAGGATTGACTGGATAACCCAACTTATCGCCCACATAGGCAATTAAATGACTGCCTTTCATCGCTTCTCCCACCATTTGCGGTGCTAGAAACAATCCCTGATAAAGAAGACGATTTTGGTCAAAAGTCGCCCCTCCCTCCCTACCGATCCCCGGTGCTGTCAGACGATAGCAGGCCATTTCCACTAATTCCGCTTTACCTGCTATGTATCCCCCGGCCGTGACGATTGTACCTCCGGGATTTTTAATTAGAGAACCGGCCATTAGATCTGCCCCCACGTCGGTGGGTTCTTTGGTGTTGATAAATTCTCCATAGCAATTATCGACAAAACAGACCGTATTCGGGTTTTGTTGTTTAACTATACGGACAATTCTCTCGATTTCGTCAATAGACAAACTCGATCGCCACGAATAACCGCAAGACCTTTGAATATGTACTAAACGGGTTTGGGGTTTAACTGCCGTTTCTAAAGCCAACCAATCGATCGCACCGGTAGAATCTAGCTCTAATTGCCGATAACTAACGCCAAAATCCTTTAAAGAGCCTTGACCACTGCCCCTAATCCCGATTACTTCCTCTAGGGTATCGTAGGGCGCACCCGCTACCGCTAACATTTCATCCCCCGGTCGGAGAACCCCATACAAGGCACAGGCGATCGCATGGGTTCCTGAAACAAATTGTACTCGCACCGCTGCCTTTTCGGCCCCCAGGGCTTGGGCGAACACTTGATCTAAAGTATCCCGTCCCAAGTCATCATGACCATAACCACTAACACTAGCAAAATGATGCACCCCGACGCGGTTTTCACGGAAAGCGCAGAGGACTTGACGGAGATTTTCCTTGACCTGTGCGTCAATTTCCGAAAAGATGGGGAGTAAGGCCTTTTCTGCCCTGTGGAGTAGAGAGGAGATATCCATCAAACAATAGACTGTGATCTGTATTGCATTTACCAAGCCTACTGATCATACAACGCCAATCCTTCCGCTTAAAACATCTGCCAAGGTTGATATTAGGAATGATTAGAGCGGCCCACCTGGGGGGGGTGAGGCTCCCTGTGGTGGGGTACCGGGGGGAGGGCCACCAGCAGCCGGTTCATTCCCCCTGCCACCAAAGAGACTTTGCCAAGAAAAACCCTGGGGTGGTCGGGTGTCCGAGGGTGGATTAATTAAGATATGTTCGGAGCCATCGAGTCCGCTTTTGACTTCGGTACGATTGCCGATAGTAACGCCAGTGGTAATGGGGACAAATCGGGGTGGTTGGTTAGGTGCGCCAACAAAAACACCAGTTTGCTCGTTCTGACGGGTAACGGCAATAGTTGGCACGGTTAAAGCGTTTTTCAGTTGGCCGACTTGGAAATCGGTAGAAACATTCATTCCCGCTTTTAATTCCCTGGCCGCCTTTTCTTCTAGGGTCACTTTCACTTCAAAACTGGTGACATTTTGTTCTACCGTTGCCTGGGTGGCAATCAGAGAGACTCGTCCATGAAATACCTTATCTGGATAAGCATCGGCTGTAATCGTCACCTTTTGCCCAACCCGGATCTTATCAATGTTTTTTTCTGCTACATTGCTGACCACTTCATTTTGTGAAACCAGGGATAAAATGGAGGAAGAAGTGGCCGAAGATACGGAACTGCCGGTCGTAGTAGGAGCCACAAAAGCTCCCGGTTCAGCATAGACAAAAGTAACCACCCCGTCAAAGGGTGCTTTAATGATGGTATCCTCAATCTGAGTTTTAACATTTTGTAGAGAACCCTGAGCAGTGGTCACTTCCGCCCGAGCTTGATCGATTTCCTCCTGTCTTGTTCCGGCTTGGAGAAGGTCTAAAACCTGTTGTTGACTTCTTACTGCCGCCTGCGCTTGGGTAATTTCTTCGGAGCGAGTTCCTTCTTTAAGGAGAGATAGCTTTTCTTGGGATTCAATCACGGCAGCCTGGGCGCTATCCCTGGTTGCCAGTTTTTCGTTTAAAGTCTGTTGAGATATGGCTCCTTCGTTGAAAAGTAGCTGATTGCGACGATATTCATCATCAGATTTTTTGAAAATGGCTTTTAGCCCTTCTAAACGAGCTTTTTCTTGGGCAATTTCCTGATAACGATTACCAGCCATCAGTTTTTGTAGGTTGGCTTCTAGTTCTTCCAGTTTCGCTTGGGCTTGAGCGATTTCTTGGGGACGATTACCAGCGATTAGTTTGCGGAGATTAGCTTGGGCTGCCGCTAGTTTGCCCTGGGATTCTAATAATTGACCCTGCCAATCAGAATCGTCCATTCTAGCAATTATCTGCCCTTTTTTGACAGTATAACCCTCATCTACTAGCAGTGCTTTCAGAATCCCTGCTGTTTTAGGGCTAACATTAACCACTTTTTCTGGTTCAACAGTTCCATTAGCGGAAACGATGATCGTTAGATTTGTTTGTTCCACGGCTACAGGCAGCGGACGGGAACTAGCCCGGTGGGTGGTATGCCCAAACTGACGATAGGCGAGAACACTACCACCTATGGCTAAAAATAATGTTAGTAATCCCAATACCCAGCTAATTGTGGGCTGTTTGTTAACTTTTTGGAAGGAGGAAGTATCTGACATAGTGAGTAGGAAACTGGCGGGTTAATTTAGAGAGAACCTGATGGTTGAACAGTCTGTTCCGATTCCACAGCACCATAATCGAGCTTAATAATGTGATCGGCTAGATGAAAATAGCGATCATCATGGCTAATAACAATAACTATTTTTCCTCTTTCTTTCAGTTGTAGCAGTATCTGTTTATAGAATAGTTCCCTAAAACGGGGTTCTTGGTCGGCGGCCCATTCATCAAACACATAGATAGGACGATCTTCTAAATAGGCTGTTAATAAAGCCAGTCGTTTCCTTTGTCCTTGAGATAGTTCTGTGGTGGATAAAACTCCATTTTTGACCGTAACTTTATGGGCTAATTGCAGTTGCATCAGATAATTTTCTACCTCTTGATCGAGATTGGGGCGATCAAAACCAAGAAAACTATCGAATAAGTAAAAATCAGAGAAAATTGCCGAGAAATGTTGACGATACCACTCCACATTATCTTGGGTAATACGTTTACCATTGAGATAAATTGCTCCCGATAGGGGTGGGTATAGTCCTGTAATTAGTTTAGCTAAAGTTGACTTGCCGCTGCCATTGCCGCCAATAATAAAGATCAGTTCCCCCGGTTGCCAAGAAAAGCTAATTGGTCCGAGCAGAAACCCCTTTTCATCTGCCCTTGGCGGTGGTGGTGGGTTGCCTTTTTGAGAATAGGGGGGATGGGATGGAAAGAGAATTAGTTTCCCCTCGGAAGAGGGGGATCCTGGTGCCAGTGCCGGTAAACTATTGGCAAAACCCTGAGAAAGACCATTATGAGGAAAGGGTGGATGGCCTTCGGGGAAACCTTCGGGGGGGAAAGGTGGATGGCCTTCGGGGAAACCTTCGGGGGGGAAAGGTGGTAATTCTGGGTGATAGAGATAGGTGACAGCTTGAAATTGTAGTTGACAGGAGGGACTGATGGATAAAACTAGGGTATCTGCTTCCGAGAGACTGGAGAGAGATAATTTCATCCTTTCAATTTTTCGCAGGGCAATATTTCCCCGGACTAATTCAGGAATGCGATTGAGCATATTCTGCATTGGCAAGGCGATGAAAGTACCAATTAAAACATAGGCGGCTAACATCGTTAAAGGAATGTCTAAAAACAAAGGTAGAATGAACAGAATAAATCCCAAACTAAGAAACTGAGATAGTTGTCCAAAACCGTTAGCGATCGCAAATCTTTTCATCGCTTTGGTATTTAGTTGCCGAAGCTGGACGGCACTACTCTGCAATTCCCTCTCCATGAAAGCCTGCCTTTTGGACTGATTGAGCTTGAGTTCTTTGATGCCGCCCATCAAGGCTTTAAAATGCTTAAATAGGGTGTCTTCTTCTTCCCTCGACTTAAAAAATAAACGTTCGGCTTTATTCAGGATCGTTTGCACAAACCAGATGGCGCTAACAGTAGAAGCTATCGTTAAGACGAAAAGGGCATTAGATAGCCAAGCAAAGTAAACGAAACAGCCGACAACTGTAGCCAAATCCACACAAATATTCGGCACGGATGCCACTGCATGAGTTAGGGTATGAACATCATCGGTAAAACTAACCAAAAGACGATTTTCTTTCAGTATCTCTAGATGTTCTAAAGGAGAGGACAAAATATTTTTACTCAATTTCACTCGCAGTTCATAGATAGCATTCTGCGAGAGAAAAATCAGCATAAATTGCGAGATAATGCTGGTCACTATAATAAAGATCGCCAAGATACTAAAGTATTGTAGAGCATTGACCGCATGACCCTCATGGACTTCTCGATTAATCAAAGAAATTAAAAGAGCGTTGCCAACACCGCTAAGTAAACCTGCTACGATAGCAATAGTGATATGTTTCCAGGATATGGCCAGCAAAAATCTCAAAAATTCCATTAAGTTTGTCCTCCTGTCGGGTGATAGATTTTCAAGAGTGGGGTTAAATCTTCTCTAGGAGAATTCCTTCAATACCAACTCCCGGAGCAAAAGAGAAGGCCAAACCTGTCAAAGATGCGGCGTTTTTACGAGTAACTCCGCTCTTATTTTGTTTAAGAGCTTGCGTCTCACATCCTTGTTCTAATCTTAAGATCATGCGTTCCATTACAAATAAAATCGCACAACTAAGTAGGTTGCCGTATTGACGGAGAACTCCCCAACTATCGGCCACTTGTTCATCATTTAAATCTAGGGAAAGTTGCACTTTTTCAATAATTTTTGTCCCGCCAGGGTGAACCACCCACAAATCAATATCTTCCTTGGTTATCTCATGACTATTCAGAAAATTAGTAATAATTCGACCGACACCAGACTCAATATAATCAGGTAATTGACGGGACAGCAGACAGGTAACACCATTGTCTCTAATGCCTAAGCTAATGCCGTCTTCGGTATTTTCGGCCAGATAACTAAAATTATCCCGAATGATAAATTTTCCTCGACCTTGTATTTGTTCTGGTTCGTAGGCTCCGATTACTACTGCCGCACAACCATCACCAAAAATACTATGAATGATAATGTCATTTAAATCATCTTGAAAAACGGCATTAATAGAACTTAATTCTAAACAAATCACTAAAGCTTTATGCTCAGGGTTGGCTCTTACATGATCACAGGCTACTCGTAAACCATTCATCGCAGCTGCACAACCCATAAAATTAACTGGCACTCTAGCAATGTTGCGTCGAAGTCCTAAACTTTTAATTAATTGAGCATCTATACCCGGAGCCACAAAACCTGTACTGGTGACGAATACGATTAGACCAATAGAATCCTCGATCTTTTCTGTACTCAAAGGATTATGCTTTTTCTGTTGCTCCGATGCGGCTAAAAGCACTCTTCTCGTCACATCTTCTGCTAGGGGAAGCCCATATTTTTCGTACATTTGCATTCGTTGTTCAATAGTTCCCTTTTCTCGACTAAAGTTGACAGTTTCTTCGGTTAATAAATTAATCGCTAGATGCCTGGTGTCAATCCGGGTATGTTCGTAGATTTTTTCGATACGATGTTGATTCTTCTCTAGACCTTTGAGGTTAGCTAAAAATTTAGCGGCATCCGTTTGTTGGACAAGATTGCCCGGAGTGCCAGTGGCGAGACTTTCAATGACAGGTAAAAACTGAGAAGATTGCATGGCAAATATCAGAACCAGTTTGGGTATAGTGAGGGTTTCTGTCAATCAATTCGAGAGAAAGTTAGGGGAAAGTCTGGGTCTTGATTATATCTACAAGATGCCGAATAATTTTTCCGAAACTTTCCGCCAGAATTTCTGGTTTTTGTCGGCTCAAATTGAACCAATACCAGCCCAACCTTTGACAATGTAGTCTAGGGTTGTTTCTAAGGCTTGCGGGTGAAAATGTTCTTTCAATAAGCCCAACTCTTTCTCTTTGGCTAATCGCGATGGCACGGCTAGATAGTGTTTAATTAGTGCTGGTAGGCGGTCAAAAAAGAAGTTTTGAGGTGTCGCCCATTCAACTCCGAATTTTTCCGATTCTTCCCGGACAATATCTTCACTGATGATATTGGCAAAACCGCTTTTTTGTTGGGGAAGAACGTGATGCACCCGATGGGGAGCCAAGCCCGCCGAGAGAAAACAGTCAATATATTTATTACCTACCATGGTCAAATCGTAGGAATTTTTAATCTGCATAACTGCCCAATCTTGGGTTTCCCATTGAGGTGATGCCATAGGATCTCTTGGCGGTTCTTCGGCTTCAAAATCATGACTAGCCACAATCATAAAAGTGCTAATCCAGAGGGTAAGGAAAAACTGTGCTAACCAAGCCCAAAATTGACCGTATAGACAAAAGATAACCAGTTCGATTAATAGTAATAAGTGAATACCAAAACTACCTAAAAAATGGGGGAACCCCAGCTGCCAACTGCCATACATATCCTTAACACCTGCTTTAAAAGCGAGGATACATAATTCTATAATGCGAGCAAACATTCCCGTAACCACATGGCCTATTTTATGAAATGTATGTACTGGCACTCGATAAAAACGAGGCAATTCTAACATGAAGGTGAAAACATTCTTTTTGATATCAACATCGGTCTGGGTAAAGGGATGATGCAGTAAAGTATGACCGTCTGTTACTACTAAAGCGAGGGGAACGTAGTTAATATCAAAAATATTGGCAAATACCTTATTTAATCCTACTTGTGGCCGATGAATTAGGTAGTGACCTACCCCTGCTAGGGCAATTCTTAGCATAGCGATGAGAGGCACAAATAGGTAAATCGGCATATACTGTCTGGCCTCTAAATACAGCCCTTGCACTACAAAATAGATCAGAAAAAGACAGATACTGATCACATTAAACAGAAAATCCATGCGTTCTACTTTCTGTTTAAATTCTGGAGAGTAAACTCTGGTTTTAATCTTATTCAGCAATTGTTCTGGGTTGCGGAAATCGTATTTAGGGGTATCTCTCCAACCGTCAAAATGCTCTTTAAATAAAAAGGCAGGAGCGTTGTATTTAGGATGAATATCCTCTGGTCTTCCAGGTTTTCCCAGAGAATATTTTTGCAGGACTTTTTTGACTCTTTCGGGATTGGGATGAAAAATATTGACAATCGTGGTTATATCTCTGTTCTTGGTGCGTCCAATAAAAAATTGTCCTCCTGGATGCTTGGCAATAAATTCTGTGAGATCATAGGCTTCTCCTTCATAAATCCAGACATTCGGCAACGGCGTGCCGTCGGGAGGATGGGGAGGTGGTTCGATGTCCCCCTCCAAGGACGGCGGCATCAAGGGACTGACTCCACCCTGGTTATGGGGTGCGCCTCTGTTGGCATCCACGGGCGGTAATGAGGGCATCATTCCCGACTGATTAGGAGATGGTACTGGTGCTTGAACGTTTTGAACCGAGCTTATTTCTTGTTCTGAGTTCATGGTCAATTTTTATCCTTGCTTGATTATTTTTCAGTTATCTTCGGCAAAACCCCGCACTACACTGGCTGGGAAGATTTAAAGATAATAATCTCTTAGCCCTCTAGGATTTTGTAGATAGTAGATGTTTGAGAACTGTCACCGAGAAATTCTAGTTACTTCTAGACACAAACAAAACTGTTCTCATGAAAAAATCAAAGAAGCGACTAAAGTTTCGTATCTCAAAAAAACGGTTTAATAGTTCTTCGGTAGCTATCATTTTGAACCCTTATTTATAAATAGCTACAATTGCTTTTAATACTTAAATAGGTCAAGGCCAGTTGAGCAAATACACTCACAAAGATTTGTGCTAATCATATTACAGGTATAGAACCTGCTCTGACAGAGCAGATCAGCAACCGAAGAACCAGGCTCACTAAGATTGACTGCGCTCAAAAACCCGTAGGATTAAATAACCCAAAGCGGCAATTTCTGGCGGTGAGTTTTGTAACATTCCCCCCAAAGCTTGGGCCTGTTCATCATTACCGAGTAATTGTTTTAAGAGTTCTTGATCTTGTTCTGTTAGACGCGGTAGATTGGCAGGTCCTGCCCCAGCCGGTGCAAAGGGCTGCGGTGTACCTAGCGGGGGTGCATGGTGCATTCCGGGAGCCGGTGCCTGGTGCATTCCAGGAGGGTGACTCTGCGGTGCATTGGGAGGAGGGCTTTGGGGTGCGCCGGGGGGGTGAGGATGTCTTGGTGTTAACATTGATTGATGTCTCCAGATATTTACTATTATCTACTCCTTCTATCTTATTCTAACTATTTAAAAGTGATTACCCAGATTTTTTATTTCTTAATAATTGCCTCTCTTGAGCTAAAAAAGAAAAAAGAGTTGTCATCAAGTACCTAGTTGAGATAACTCTCAGAAAGTAGACAAAATTGGATACATTAAACTTTAAATGTGGACATAGTTGGAACTTATCGATAAAAATAGCAGTTGATAGTCAGCCAGCACTGAAGAAATTTACTTTATATTTGTTAACATAGTGCCATTTTTGACATTCCACTGCTTAACCTAATTTTTAGGGCAAAATTATCCCAAAACACCCCTGGTAAAAACAATGATTTTCTGGCAGACGATTACAAAAATTTCTCTTTTAGGCGGGGAGCATCCCAATTTGGCACGTTAGCCATTCTCAAGGGAACTGAAACCCTTTCTATCGCCTTACTATTGTTATAGCGGTTCTCACATCTGTGTGGCACACTTTAACCTTTGCTGATTAAGCTTTTCAGGATTGAGAATGTACCTCTTGTCAACAGGAAACGCTATAATACTTGGCGATTTTACGAAAATGGTATGCTCCCTTTAGGCGAAGTAAGAGTTTTCATGCTTAAGGAAATTGCTCTCGAACTTCGTCTTTCAACCCAATATCAGTAGATGGAAAAGTTTTTGTCCAATAGCGATCGCTAAATGATAGGGGCTAAAAAATTAGGGATTTTCTTAGTATTTATGTACTCAGACAACGACTAATGATAAGTAAAAGTTATCT